>JBCBSJ010000016.1:0-44805 GCA_039819245.1 Cyanobacteria bacterium J06638_20 | reverse complement strand
CTCTAATCGCTCGCCGGTGCTGACATTCCAGGTTTCAAGGCGAGTGTCGTAGAGATACTGTGACAGCACTCGCAGGGAACCAGCGGCGGTGAACACCATATCGACAAAGGTCAGATCTTCGGCAATGGGGCTCAGGGTGCGATCGCGGCGCAAGGCAACATCGACGAAGCCATGGGGCTCTGGCAGCATCTATGAGCGCATCAACGATGTGCAGGGGAAAGCCGCCACCCTGGCTAATATGGCTTACATAGCGGGGATAAGCCTCGTCAGCTAACCCTCAATTTACAAGCCGCCCAAGCTCTAGGGCAGGTGCGCGCCTTCGGGGATTTAGTCACCGTCTTAGGGAATTTGGGCGCAACAGCTAACAGCTAGGCCGAGGCTTACCTGGCCCATGCCCTGTGGCTCGCCCTCAGAATTCAAGGGCCGCTGCCCGACACCCTTAACCTGATTCGCTACCTGTTTAATCGGGTGCCGCGCGGTGACGAGCTAGAGGCGCTGCTGGCAGCTACGGCCCTGTTTTTCTGCCCGACACGCGGCCAAGACCATCCCCAACGCGATCAGCTACAGCAGGCAGCTCTGCAACTACTGGCCGGGGCCGTAACTGGGCAAGGGGTTGACATCAACTCCGCCGAGACCTTGGGCGACTGGTTTACCCAGCAGCAGCTCAATGATCCCAACCACTTTATTCCCCAGCTCAACCAGCACCTAGAGTCCCTAATCGCTGACCATTGGGTTTTTGACCCTGGCCGCTTCACCTAAACCCACCCGGCGTCGCTGAATCTGGAGATGAATGGGTTAGCTCAGCGAATCTTACCTGGCTCCCTAAATCCAACGACTTTGATACCACTGGCGAAACATTTTGCAAACTCGCGCGACTTCTAGAAGCCCCCTTCCGTCCCCTAATACTGGCTACTACGTACACATAGGTCCTGAAACTTCTGCTGTGTGGGCTTTTCCCTCATCCCCCAACCCCTTCGCCCAGAACGGGCGAAGGGGAGCCGGAAAGCCTTGTCTGGTCTCCCCCTCGCCCATTTTTAGGAGAGGGGGACTGAGGGGGTGAGGGCCGAGAGGTGTGTACTTAATAGCCTTGCCAAGGAGAGGCTAGGTGAGGTTCCTCAGCGGCCACATAAAATTACAGTTCTCAAAGTGGACGGGGTTTAACAAGCGAGTTGGGCAATTGACTTTTCCAATCTGGACTGAGTAAGGAAGTTGGGTTTGTGAGGGTAACCTCAGTACAAGTACATCTTTACCTGAAATCCCAACTGAAATTTGTACGCATTTACTGAAATAGGACTTTTGCCCTGAATCTGGTGTTAGACCTCCCAATCGCCCAACTTTTGGGAAGACCAGATGGAGATATCGAAGGGATAAGGGGGCCGTCCCATGGCGGACATGAAGAGTCCCATCCTGCATCAAGTAGGTTCATTTAATAAGCGGTTAATTGGAGCGAGGTGGCGCAATGTTATTTGACGAATATCAAGAGAAAGCAGCTGAGTTTGCAAGTGATGACTTACCGAGAGAGGTTGCCTTAACCGTTTGGGCCTTGGGCTTATGTGGGGAAGCCGGCGAAGTCGCTGACCATATCAAAAAGCATGTTGGGCACGGACATCCCTTAAACCGCGATTACATCAAGAAAGAACTGGGCGATGTTCTGTGGTACATTTCGGCCCTGTCTGATTGGCTAGATATGTCAATCGAGGGGATTGCAATTCAAAATATCGACAAATTGAAGGCGCGTTATCCTGAGGGGTTCTCGCAGGAAGCCAGTCTCAATCGAGTAAGTTAAGACAGCTTTGGTCAGAAAGCCATCGCAGGTTGAACTTCTCAGCACAGAGGCTTTCTGACGCCACACACATTAAGCGTGGCGAACCGTCTTCTCTACCGAGCAGAGCAGGTTTTACTGACAACCGCGAAGATTATTCAAAAGGCTCTCAACAAAACCCACCCGTGCCCAGACGACTTTCTGCATCCTGCGTTGGTGTTGATGACAACCAACGAGATTTAGGACAGTAGCTGTAGGTTGGAGAACTGGAAGATATCTTCGGTGGTGCCTCTTTCAGTCTCAGTCTGAATTTTGCGCTCAGAAAGAATCACATAGTCACCGACTTTTTCATAGGTATCTTCAAAGACGCTGCGACCACCGCGCTGTTCACCCGTTTCGGGATCGTGATACACAGAGTCATAACGGTGGGAGAGGTACCCTGCGCCTGTGTCATGGCTGCTGAAGGTATAGATAGTGACGACGACACCGTGAATATGGCGATGTACCATGCTGACCTCGTTGTTGCGGAGCTGGTAGCGATCGCCCTCAGCCTTGCCACCCATCAGGATTTCAATCGAGCCATCTTCTAGGGTTTCACCGTAGGTGAAGCTATTAGAACCATGAGTCTCTTCAAAACTGCGACGAATGCGGTGAATCGCCACTTCCCAAAGCTGGGAATGAATCGCCTTCTTGGCCGTTTCATCCTCAATTTCAGAGACTTCTGCCTTGAGGTCAGCGCCAACCTTGGCTTTGGCAGTAAACGTCTTGTCACCAGAAATTAGGGTGACATCAGTGGTATACCCAGGAAAGGACGGATCCCAGGTGTAGCGATTTTCATAGGCGGCGCGAAAAAGCTCTCGTGCTGAGACTTGAGTCCCGACCATGGGTTACTCCTGCTGCTATCTAAACGGTTCTATAGCATAGTAACTCCATAGCCTTGTCATATACGGCAAAGCGTTCGGTCAAAACAATCGGTTGGCCAGTATCGGATCCAAAAACGCAGCGATCGCTGCGTTTTTGAGTCTCATCCTCTTGCCTCTGTAGAGCGATCCTGTTTGAATAAAAACAATTCAAAATGAACTTTTATTAAACGAGGATTTCCCATGTACATCGTGCAGATCGCCTCGGAGTGTGCGCCAGTTATTAAAGCTGGGGGACTCGGGGATGTCGTCTATGGTCTTAGCCGTGAGATAGAAGAAAGAGGCCATTGTGTCGAACTGATTCTGCCGAAGTACAGCAACATGCGATACGACCATATTTGGGGGCTGCATGATGCTTATCGGGAACTGTGGGTGCCCTGGTACGGGGGGACTGTCCACTGTTCTGTTTATTGTGGCTGGGTGCATGGTCGAGTTTGCTTCTTTATTGAGCCCCACTCCGAAGATTTCTTTTTCGATCGCGGCGTCTATTATGGTTGCGACGATGACTCTATACGCTTTGCCTTTTTCAGCAAGGCTGCCTTAGAATTCCTACTCCAGAGTAATAAGCGACCGGATATCATTCACTGCCATGACTGGCAGACGGGACTCATCCCCGTGATGCTGTACGAAATGTATCAGTACCACGGCATGGCACATCAGCGGGTGCTTTACACCATTCACAACTTCAAGCACCAAGGCTTTGGGGGATCCGAAATCCTGTGGGCCACGGGGCTCAATCGGGAGGCATACTATTTTCATTACGATCGCCTACGCGACAACTTCAATCCCTTTTCCTTGAACTTCATGAAAGGCGGGATTGTGTATTCTAACCACGTCAATACCGTTTCACCCCACCACGCTTGGGAAGCCACTCACGGTGAAGCTGGATTTGGCTTAGGACATACGCTGCACGTTAAAGAATTTAAGTTCTCCGGCATCCTCAACGGCGTTGATTACAGTATCTGGAATCCCGAGCTGGATACCCATATTCCCTATCCCTACACCCTCAGCACCTTTGAAGATAAGGTTCTGAACAAGAAGGCTTTGCGGGAACGGCTAATGCTCCGCGCGTCTGATCAGCCTTTGATTGCCTATATTGGTCGCCTGGATGATCAAAAAGGGGTTCACCTGGTTCATCACGCCATGTACTACGCATTGAGCCGAGGTGCGCAGTTTGTACTGCTGGGTTCCGCTACCGATAAGCGCATCAACGACTGGTTCTGGCATGAAAAAGCCCATCTCAATGAGAATCCCGACGTTCACCTGGAGCTGAGCTTTAATGAAGAGCTGGCGCATCTGATTTACGCTGGTGCCGATATGATGGTTGTTCCTAGTAACTTTGAGCCCTGCGGTCTAACCCAGCTCATTTCAATGAAATACGGCACGGTGCCCGTCGTCAGAGGGGTAGGGGGCCTGGTGAGCACTGTGTTTGATTGGGATTACGACAAATCCCATGAGCCAGAAGAGCGAACCGGTTTCGTCTTCTATGAGACAGACAATTACGCTCTGGAATCGGCGATGAACCGTGCCCTGGATCTGTACTACGACGAATCTGAGCTGTTTAAGCAGTTAGCCATGCAGGGCATGCAGTATGACTATTCCTGGAGTAGTTCTGGCGATGAGTACATTGAACTCTATGACTTCATTCGCCACAGGTAAGCCAGCATAATTGACTCGCACGATTGCCTCTAGGGCTTCTATAGAGTCCCTGAAGGCAGTTGTTTATTTCACCCACCCTCAAGCCGGTGAATTTGTCTTACAAGCACTTAAGGCAGACAATCCAGATACATCTCGGTATCCCAATCAGTGGTCGTCGCGAGGAACTTCTCCCACTCATCGCGCTTATACCAGTTGAAGATACGGTACATGTCCCCTGGCATTGCGGATTTAATGACTTCATCCTCCTCTAGGCGCTGCAAGGCTTCGCCCAGAGACATGGGAAGCTTTTTCACCTGTTTCCCAGCTTCCATCGCTTCGTAGAGGTTGCGCTCCTCAGGTTCACCGGGATCGAGATTGCGCTTGATACCGTCATCAAAGGCTTTGATAATTCCGGCCGCCATCAAATACGGATTCACCATGGAGTCCACAGCGCGATATTCGAATCGTCCAGGAGCGGATACCCGCAAGCCGCAGGTACGATTCTGAAAACCCCAGTCAGCATACACCGGTGCCCAGAGGCCGGTATCCCACAAACGCCGATAGGAATTGACGGTGGAGCAGCCGATCGCGGTCAACGCCCCCAAGTGCTCAATCACACCACCAATAGCCTGTAACCCAATCGGCCCTGGCTTCGTTTTGCTCAGTTCTGGATCCGGGAGGAAGGTGTTGTCGCCACCTTTGCGATAGTGGAAGACACCTTCGTTTCCGGGTAAATCATCTAAACCCAGAGCATTGATGCGATTTTCACCGCCGTACCACAGCGATAGGTTGTGGTGACAGCCGTTGGCTGAGAGCCCCATAAACGGCTTCGACATAAAGCAAGCAATGAGGCCGAACTCACGGGCAACTTGAGCACAAATTTGGCGGTAGGTGGTGAGGCGATCGCAGGTGCGTAGCGCATCATCGAACATGAAGTTCAGCTCTAGCTGACCCGGTGCATCCTCGTGATCACCCTGGATCATGTCTAGGCCCATCGCATTCGAGTATTCGATGACCTTCAGCACCACGGGCCGCAACTGCTCAAACTGATCGATGTGATAGCAGTAGGGGTTGGTCGCACCGCCATCGGGCTTTCCATCGGCTCCTTTCTTCAACCACATCATTTCGGGTTCCGTCCCGTGACGTAGATGCAAGCCATTGTGATCGGCCTGGAACTGCTCGTGAATACGACGCAGATTGCCCCGACAGTCGGCGGTCAAGTACGCACCTGGATCCTCCGGCTCTTCGCGATTGCGGAAGCAAGTGCAGAAAACCCGCGCGACCCGTTTGTCCCAAGGCAGTTGACAGAAGGTATCCGGATCGGGAATGGCGACGAGTTCCGAAGCCTCAGGCCCATAGCCAATGTAATTGCCATAGCGATCCAAAAACAGATTCGCCATCGCTCCGTAGACGAGTTGAATTCCACGCTCAGCAATGCTCTCCCAGTGCGATGCCGGTACACCCTTACCGGTGATTCGTCCTGTAACGGAAACAAATTGGTAATAGATATATTGAATGCCAAGTTCATCAATCTTGGTTCGTACCTGCTTAACCAGTTCAGCTCGCTCTGGCTGGGCGACATAGGCCTCTAGATGCGTGAGCGTTTCCGGCTTAGGAATGGCTGCAGTCACAAGAAATTCTCCGATTTACGATACCTTCGCCACATCCAGTTCCTCGGTTTTTACCGGAGGAGAATATCCTGTTTGCAATTGGATGTGGGCTATCAAAAACGCCGCACAAGATAGCGTTGGGTGTTGTCTTGTGGTTAGTAAATCGGGACTGTCTAGATGACTTTGTAGCTGTCGATACCTGAAGTGACATGACCCTAAATTAAGTCATGAAACTTTAGCTAGATATCGATATTTCCTGACAAATTGCTCGCTCCTGATTCGCCCCATCGGTGCCAAGCATGAGACACCCCCAAGAATTCATGCTGGACATCGGCTCCACCCATGCCCCTCACTCCATTACTTCATCACCCCCTATCCCGCCATGAATAGCGTCTCCATAGGAATTTAAGTCGTTTAGAGTGCCCGTGTTCTAGAGTGTGAGGGTGCGTTTCTTTAGCCAATTCCAGATACTTGCTGCGCCCTTTGCGAGCTGTAAGTAAAACGACTATGCATCTTTCATATATCTCTCGGACCAGGAAGATAACGATACGCCGCTACCGACTCAGTTCCATCTTGGGCGGCGTGATAGCGGGGTCGATGTTGATGAGCTGTACTGCCTTTGACTCAGCGCAGTCCGACCCTTTGTCGGATGATTCGCCCCCATCGGTGACACCTGACGAATCAGATACCGCAGCCGCCGCTAGTTCGGCGAACGCGCGTCCCGCGATCGCTCAGCCAGACACCATAGCGCAAAACATTTTGGTGGATTCCTTAGAGCACCCCTGGGGTATGGCGTGGTTGCCTGATGGCACCCTGTTGGTAACAGAACGACCGGGCCGCGTGCGGTTGATTCGCGAGGGCATCCTTGACCCGACACCGTTATCGGGCGTTCCAGACGTCCTAGCCCGTGGCCAAGGGGGCTTATTGGATGTCGCCGTTCATCCTCAGTTCGCTGAAAACCAGTGGGTTTATTTCACCTATGCCGAGGGCTCTTCCGGAGCCAATCAAACTCAGATTGCCAGGGCGCGATTGGATGGCAGCACGCTGGCGGACTGGACTGTCATTTTCTCTGTCAATCGCACCAAACAAGGGGGACAACACTTTGGTTCACGCATCACTTGGCTACCCGACAATACGATGCTGGTTTCTATTGGCGATGGGGGCAATCCACCGGTGCGGCTAGAGGGTGAACTGATTCGGAATCAGGCACAGCAGTTGGACAGCCATTTAGGCAAAATTGTGCGCCTTAATGCCGATGGTTCAGTGCCCACGGATAATCCGTTCGTGAATGAACCGGGAGCCGATCCGGCGGTGTGGAGTTATGGGCATCGCAACATTCAGGGTCTCATGGTCGATCCCGCCACGAGTCAGGTTTGGGCGACCGAACACGGCTCCCGAGGCGGGGACGAATTGAATCAAGTTGACCCAGGCAAAAACTATGGCTGGCCGCTAGTTACTCACAGTCGGGAGTATAGCGGGGGCGAAATTTCATCGGAGCGATCGCGCCCCGGCATGGTTGATCCGCTTGTGGTGTGGACCCCCGCGATCGCGCCTTCAGGATTACTTGTCTATCGCGGCGATCGTTTTCCGGAATGGCAGGGCGACCTGTTTGCGGGCGGGCTCGTGTCACGCGATGTCCGACATCTTGAACTGGATGAGACCGGTGCTGTTATTAACCAGTCAACTATTCCCATTGGTCAACGGGTTCGGGATGTGCGTCAGGGGCCAGACGGACTAATTTATATTCTGACGGATGAATCGAATGGACGGCTTATTCGGCTGGAGCCGGGGTGACTACAGGGGGCAGGCGATGCTCTTTACTCGACTGAATATGACTGGTGCCGCTCAAAATGGCTCATACTAGCGGCAGCGTTAGGCTCCCTTTGGGTAGGTCAATCCGAATTTACGCCGTTGCATCCGGTTATGGCTCCCACTCTCCCATTTTGAGGGAGATCGGATTCAACGTTCCTTAGGCTTGGGGGATCTAAGGGGCCATGACGTCAATCCTCTCAATTTTCGTTCTTAACAAGTGAACATCTGCTATGAGTAAGCCCGTAATCCTCACTGTTGATGATGATCCTGAAGTTTTGCAGGCGATCGCCCGTGACCTTCGCCAACAGTATGGCGATCGCTACCGCATCATACGTGCCAATTCGGGGCAGGCTGCTCTAGCAACAGTGGAGCAGTTGACCCTGCGCAACGATACGGTGGCGCTGTTTCTGGTGGATCAGCGCATGCCCCAAATGACCGGGGTCGAGTTTTTAGAACAGGCCGTCCCGATTTTTCCCGAAGCCAAGCGGGTGTTGCTAACAGCCTATGCCGATACCGAAGCGGCCATTCGGGCTATTAATGCAGCTCATTTGGATTACTATCTGCTGAAGCCCTGGGATCCCCCAGAAGAGAAACTCTATCCCATCCTGGACGATTTACTGAATGATTGGCTGGCCCATTTCCATCCCGAGTTTCAAGGGATTCGGGTGATTGGCGATCGCTGGTCAGCCGACTCGCACCGCGTCAAGGATTTCCTCGCGCGCAACCAAATTCCCTACCGCTGGCTGGATATTGAGCGCGATCCGAATGCGCAAAAACTCCTCGACTATGCCCAAGCCGATGGCCCCTGTTTACCGCTGGTGCTATTTGCCGATGGCAGCCATGAGCGTCGTCCCGACAACCGCCAAATTGCGGCAAAAATCGGGCTGCAAACCCAAGCGACCAACCCCTTTTATGACTTGATAATCGTTGGGGGTGGCCCCGCTGGACTCGCCGCTGCTGTCTATGGGGCTTCGGAAGGGCTGCGCACCGTCATGATTGAACGGGAAGCGCCGGGTGGACAGGCGGGAACAAGCTCCCGCATTGAAAACTATCTGGGATTTCCGGTTGGGTTAAGCGGTAGCGACCTGGCGCGGCGCGCCGTCACTCAGGCTAAGCGATTCGGCGTTGAAATCCTGACGCCTCAGGAAGCGACGGGGATTCGCCTTAAAGAAGATTATCGGGTGGTGACCTTGACTGACGGCAGCGAACTGACAGGTCATGCGGTGATTCTGGCCTTGGGCGTTCAATGGCGACGACTGACGGTTCCCGGCATTGAACACCTTACGGGAGCAGGCGTTTACTACGGTGCAGCCCAAACAGAGGCGATGGCCTGTGCCGGTGAAGATGTGTACGTCGTGGGCGGGGCTAACTCAGCTGGACAGGCCGCCATGTATTTCTCTCGCTTTGCCCGTCAGGTAACTATGTTGGTTCGTGGCGACTCGTTGACCAAAAGCATGTCCCAATACCTGATCGACCAAATTGAGGCAACGGATAACATCCAGGTTTGGATCCACTCCAGCGTGATTGAAGCCAAAGGAAACAGCCATCTGGAAGCGCTCGTCATTGAAAATTCTCAAACCGGCGAAGTCCAGACCCTCTCAGCTAAGTCTTTATTTATCTTTATCGGAGCCGTTCCCCGCACGGATTGGTTGCATGGACTAATAGAACGCGATAATCGAGGCTTCATTTTGACCGGCAGTGATATGACCGATCCGGGCAACGCAGCTCCATCCGAGCAGCCTGCTCCTTGGTCCTTGGAACGACCGCCCTTTTTGCTGGAAACTAACGTTCCCGGCGTCTTCGCTGTTGGTGACGTCCGCCATGGTTCTATTAAGCGTGTTGCCTCCGGTGTCGGCGAAGGCAGCATCTGCGTTCAATTTGTCCATCGCCACCTCAGCAATCTGTAGATGCCATTCCAGGCTGCTTGCTCTGGGTTATTGCAAAACTCAATCCTTATAGAATAGGCACATACGCTCTAATTTGGAGCACAGCCATACTCACATCACTGCAGGTGAGCCATGCGTTACCCCCGTTTTCTGCCTATCCTCGGATCTACCTTAGTTGCCCCCTTGGCAGTCTGGTTGGCGATCGCTGAACCGGTTCACGGCCAAAGCTCAAGCTATTGCCTGAGCGAGAATCAGAATTTGTCTGTCCGTCGCCCACAACTGACAGCGATCTTTATCGGCGCAGCTCAAGGGACGATTGCCGAAGTCTGCGCTAATTTGCCAGGAGCACTTGTGAGCATTTCTGGCACAGGCCGATTAACCCTCTTAAAACGGCAATCAGATGTCAGGGTCGAATTTTACCGTCAAGGTGTCCGCGCTGGATTGCCCAGAGAAATCGGTGGCGTTGCGATTGACTATTTCACCAACGGATCACGGGCTGGCAAAGTACAGGAAATCGGCCAGCTTGAGTTTGACTATTTCACCCAGGGTGAACCGACGTCGCAGCTGCGACAAATCGACAACTTAGATCTTGAGTATTTTCAACGCGGCTCCGATGCCGGTCGCTTGCGAAGTATCAGCAATGTTCGTATCGAATACAGCTCAACGGGGCAAATCATTGAAGCCGAGGGTAATTTGTCGCAAGTCGAGTTGCTGATAGTCCCTACAGCACTCTGAAACGTGAAGTATTGATTCGGTTACAACATCACCCCATCCACTCCCCTACCCATCCACCCGTCTTCCCCATGCTTTGCCTTGAAGAACTCCTTACCCTCGAACCCTTTCAACAACTACCGCCCGCAAAGTTGGAGTGGGCCTGCGATCGCGCACAAGAACTCCAAGTACCACCAGATACCTTACTGATGGAAGAAGGGGGTAGTCCCAATGGCTTTTTCATTTTGTTGAAGGGCAAAGTCAGCATTACCCGTCTGAGCGAAGGGACTGAGATGCCCATTGGGCAACACGATGGCCCTGCATTTTTTGGCGAAATTCCCGTGCTAACGGATGGAGCCGTACTGGTATCAATGCGTACGCTGACGGATTGCTATCTTTATCAACTCAACTGCTGTGATTTCCTGACCCTGCTGCATGAATGTCGCGGCTTTGAGCGCAGCATCTTCCGTGAGGTGGCTAACCGCCTCCGAGGGTTGGAATCCTTTATTCGCAGCCGCGAAAAAATGGCGGCCCTGGGCACGCTTTCAGCTGGACTGGCCCATGAACTGAATAATCCAGCCGCGGCTTTAGTGCGAGCTCTACGCGATGTTGTCCCGGCGATTCGCGAACTGGAACGCATGAACCTTCTCTATGGGCTGGAAAATCCCGATCCCGAGCACACTCAAGAATGGCAAACCACGCGCGATCGCGGCTACGAAGCCATTCTGAATTGCACGACTGACGCAATGACCCTCAGCGATCGCGAAGATGAACTCTTGGATTGGCTGGAAGACTATGGCGTCACCGATGCTTGGAAATTGACGGAACCTTTAGCTTCAGGAGGGGTAGAAATCGCAACGCTGGAAGCCTTGACCCAGTGTTGGCGCGATCGTCCCGATGAGCTACGCGACCAGGGAATTCGCTGGCTAGCGCTCTCCTTTGATGTCATGTCCATGATCAAAAACGGGCTCCGAGGAGCTGAGCGCATTTCGGACTTGGTAAGTTCCATGAAATCCTATTCCCATTTGGATAGGGGTGCCCAGCAGTTTGTGGATGTTCACGATGGCCTGGAGGATACCCTGCAGCTGTTATCCCACAAGCTCAAAGTGGGCATTACCGTGCAGCGCCAGTATGATCAAACGCTGCCCCAAATTTATGCCTACGGTAGCGAACTCAATCAGGTGTGGACGAATCTGATCGACAATGCGATCGATGCTATGGATGGCAAAGGTACACTCAAAGTTGCAACCTGTCGAGACAGTGATTGCGTACGGGTCGAAATTATTGATGCCGGCAGCGGCATTGACCCGGATATTCAGACCCGTATTTTTGAACCCTTTTTCACCACCAAAGAAATGGGCAAAGGCTCCGGACTGGGACTGGAAACCGTCAGTCGTATTGTGCAAAATCGCCATCAGGGAACCATAACCGTGACCTCTCAGCCTGGACGCACCTGTTTCGCCGTTTGTTTGCCTATCCCCGCAAAGTCGCAAAGCTGAGGGGTGCAGGCGGTAGGTACCATCAATCAGGCAAAACTCTGGCAATGCTTGATACAGAAAAGCTCTTTTACCCGTGACGGAAGAGAATTCTTGCCTTTTGCAAAGCAGCTGGCTAAAGAAACTAAAAACATCCCGCAGAAATCGCATTCTGCTCTTCGCTGTAGACAGGATTAGGGTAGCTGATTCACGCTTTCTGGTCGCTGCAATGCAGCAAGTGTGGCTGATAGGAACTGGGAGACTCCGGCATGTTAACAATCGCCGATATTATGACTCGACCTGTGCAAATGCTTGATCGTACGGATACGGTTGCCGATGCTATTTTGCAGATGCAAACCCATGGCTTGCGATCGCTGATTGTCGAACGCCCGACAGTAGACATGCCCTACGGCATTCTGACTGAGCGCGATATTGTGTATAAGGTTTTTGCCCGAGGTGTAGACCCGACCAGAGTACGGGTACAGGACGTGATGCGTCAGCCCTGCATTGCGATTGAACCGAGCCTGACGCTGCAAGAAGCGGCCAGCATGATGGCCGATGCTGGGATTCAGCGGGCTCCCGTTATCTACAAGAGTGAACTCCTCGGCATTGTGTCGGTGACGGATCTTGTCATGAAAGGGGATACCCTGACGCCTGTTCTGACCTGAGTTTCTTCCTAATCCTCATAAGCCATTTTTGCTGCCAGCGATCGCTGATCTTTTTGACTTTACTGCTACGCGACGTGCCAATTTTTTTCTAGAGGTTGCAGTGCTATGTCTCTCAAACCGTCCCTAGACCCGGCTTACGATATCCTGCGCTCCGAAGAACAGCCCCTCAGTGCTATTTTCAACCCCAGAGCCGTTGCCGTCGTGGGTGCAACTGATCGACCTGGGAGTGTTGGACGGACTTTACTGTGGAATCTCATTAGTAATCCTTTCGGGGGAATGGTGTTTCCGATTAATCCCAAACGCAATAGTGTTTTGGGCATTCGGGCCTATCCCAGCCTGCGTGAAACCCCTGAACCCGTCGATCTCGCTATTATTGCGACACCCGCTGCCACGGTCCCCGGACTTATTCAAGATTGCGTCGATATGGGGATCAAGGGCGCAATTGTACTCTCGGCGGGCTTCAAAGAGATTGGCGCTGAAGGCATCGCTCTAGAGCAGCAGATTCGCGAGCAGTTGCAGCGAAGTTCCCTTCGCCTGATCGGGCCCAACTGTTTGGGCATTATGAATCCCCTAACAGGATTGAACGCCACCTTTGCCAGCCACATGGCACGCCCTGGCAACGTGGGCTTCATTAGTCAAAGTGGCGCACTCTGTACGGCTGTCTTGGACTGGAGCTTTCAAGAAAATGTGGGCTTCAGCGCCTTCGTTTCAATCGGTTCCATGCTGGATGTGGACTGGGGCGATCTCATCTATTACTTGGGTGATGATCCCCGCACTCAAAGTATTGTGATTTACATGGAATCGATCGGCAATGCCCGTTCCTTTCTTTCAGCGGCGCGCGAAGTTGCCCTCACTAAACCCATTATCGTCATCAAGGCAGGGCGTACGGCAGCGGCGGCGCAAGCAGCGGCCTCCCACACCGGAACACTCGCCGGTAGTGATGCTGTCCTTGACGCCGCCTTCCGACGCTGTGGCGTTTTGCGAGTCGAACGTATCTCCGAGCTATTTGACCTAGCCGAAGTCTTAGCCAAGCAAAGCCAACATCCCAAAGGCCCGAACCTGACGATCATCACGAATGCCGGTGGCCCAGGGGTTCTAGCAACAGATGCCCTCATTAGTTCCGGGGGAGCACTGGCAAACTTAACGAATGAAACCGTCATGGGCCTGAACGAATTCTTACCCACCCACTGGAGCCATGGCAATCCGGTGGATATTTTGGGTGATGCCGATCCTGAGCGCTACACTCAAACGCTGGACGTCGCGGTGCAGGATCCCAATAGTGATGGTTTGTTGGTCATCCTGACGCCCCAGGCGATGACGGATCCGACCGAAACCGCTGAGAAGCTCAAAAAATGTGCTCAAGCTGCCGATAAGCCTGTACTCGCTAGCTGGATGGGCGGAGCCGAAGTCACCAACGGGGAAACCATTTTGAACCGAGCGAGTATCGCCACTTATCGCTATCCCGATGCGGCGGCTCGTCTGTTCAATTTTATGTGGAAGTACAACTACAACTTGCAGGGCATTTATGAAACGCCATCGCTGCTTCCAGAGTCGGAATTTGGCACAACAGACCGCTCTCAGGTCGATACGATCCTCAAGGCTGCCCAAACCGAGAAGCGGACTATTCTGACCGAACTGGAATCGAAGCAAATCCTCAGTGCTTATGGCATTCCCACGGTGGAATCCCGTACGGCAGTCGGTGTGGATGAAGCCATAGCCCATGCTGAAGACTTGGGTTATCCCGTGGTGATGAAGCTGGTCTCGAAAACCATTACCCACAAAACGGATGTCGGGGGGGTAAAACTCAATCTGCAAAGTCCTGAGGCTGTTCGTCGCGCCTACGCAGCGATTGAAAGCTCGGTGACGGAGAAAGCAGGTTCAGAGCATTTTCAGGGGGTCACGGTGCAACCCATGATCAACCTCTCCCAGGGCTATGAACTCATCATTGGCAGCAGTCTCGATATCCAGTTTGGCCCGGTGATCTTGTTTGGCACCGGTGGGCAGTTGGTGGAGGTGTTCAAAGATAGCGCGATCGCGCTACCGCCTCTTAACACAACACTGGCTCGTCGCCTGATGGAACAGACCAAGATCTATCAAGCCCTGCAAGGTGTGCGCGGACGCCAAGCTGCTGATTTGAATAGCCTTGAATTATTATTGGTGCGCTTTAGTCAGCTAGTTTTAGAACAACCCTGGATTAAGGAAATTGACATCAATCCCCTGCTGGTGTCAGAAGCGAGTAGTCGTTATCCCCTTTTGGCCCTCGATGCACGCATTGCTTTGCACCCAGCCGATACCGACCCCACAACCATTCCGACGCCCGCCATTCGTCCCTATCCGACTCAATACGTGAGTCCCTGGCAGCTTAAGGAGGGGCAATCGGTCACAGTTCGCCCCATTCGCCCGGAAGACGAGCCACTATTAGTGGACTTTCATCGCACGCTCTCCGAAGAAAGCGTGTATTTCCGCTATTTTCACTTGATGACCCTGAGTCACCGCATTGCCCATGAACGGTTAACGCGCATCTGCTTTATTGACTACGATCGCGAAATGGCGCTGGTGGTCGATCAGAAAGACAGCACCACAGGGGATCACATCATCCTGGGTGCAGGCCGCTTGAGTAAATTGCACGGTCGTAACGAAGCCGAATTTGCCCTCTTGGTGAGTGATGCCTATCAGAAGCAAGGGGTCGGCACCAAACTCCTCGAACAACTTGTAGCAGTGGGTCGTGATGAAGGGCTCGACACCATCACCGCCGAAATTTTGCATGAGAACCGCGCAATGCAGCGGGTCTGTGAAAAGGTTGGCTTTACCCTTACGCGGAAGTCTGATTTTGTCAAAGCTGAAATCAGACTTCGCGCTGAAAGCTAGCAAATTCTAGGGGCTGTCATCATTTAGAGCCTGAATCCTCATGCTGAAAGCGGTTCAGCCCCTAGCTAGTTTTACAAAGCGGGTGCGGCAATGCTGATACCGCAAGGCTTTCGAGTTGAATTGATGACGCGCCCTAGGTGCAAGATGTGAGTCTACTAATCTGGTGGGTTTTCGGCTGTGGCGACCCGGAAACGCAGCCGCGATCGCAAGGCTTCCAAGCGCGGATCCTGTTGAGCCTGCTCTTTCAGTGCCGGAGTCGCGTCAATCGCATTTTCTAATGCCGTGAGGGCCGGTTCCACATCCTCTTGCAAAGCATGACAGGTGGCTTTGCTGTACCAAACGTCCCCTGCGTCTTTGATATTGAGTTCTAAAACGGCATCGTAGGCGGCGATCGCCGCCTCATAAGCGCCACGTTTTTGCAGCAACTGTCCCCGTTGGAGTTGCGCCTTGGCAAAGTCTGGCTTCAGAACGAGCGCCGCCTCATAATCCGCTAGCGCTGCTTCATCCTGATTCAACCCAGCATAGGCATTCCCGCGATTGAAGAGGGCTAAATAGTCTTCTGGCTTCAGCGCGATCGCCTCATCCAAGGCCGTAACAGCGGCTTCGTATTGCTGGGCCTTGACCGATGCGGTGCCCCATCCTGACCAAGCATCGTAAGAATCGGGTTTGAGCTGAGTCGCAAACTGATAGGCACTAACGGCTTCGTCATAGCGCTGCAACAGCATCAGTGTGGAAGCCTTGGTAAACCAGGCTTCATAGAGTTCTGGACTGAGCTGAATCGCGCGATCGTAGGATTCCAGCGCATCGACATAGCGACTTTCAAAAAACAGGGCATTACCCTGCTTCAAATGATCGGTTGCCGTAAAGGTAATTTGGGGGATGGCTTTTTTCAGACTTTCTAGCAAAGCGGTGAGGTTACCCAGCCGAGGCTGCACGTCTGGGGGTAACTGTTCCGCCGTAGAGAGCGGCAGCAGGTTGGTGAGTTCTTGAATCGTTTGGTCTTTAATGTGCTGAGCATCGGCTACCATCGTCTCCAACTGGGAGGCCGCTTGGGATTTCATCAGCTCAATTTCTTGGTTCGCGATGACTGTCTGTTGGCGCAGGGCATCAAGCACCGCTTGGGCTTCCGCCACCAAAGCCTCTCCCTGCTTGAGGGAGTCTTTTTTGAGCTGTTCAATTTCGGCGATCGCATCCAGCTTTTGCTGCTTGAGCTGCGCAAACACCTCTTTCTCCAGCTGACTGCGGACTTCGGTGACCAGTTCACTCACGACGCTGCGGCGTAAGAGCCACACCCCCAGTGCTGCCAGCAAGGGAATCAAGGTCAAAATCGCCAGCACGATATTGAGCAACGTCGTGGTGCGCTCAAAGGTGCGATCCACCTCAATTTCAATTCGGTCTTGAATCTGGGGACTGTTCGCAATGCGATCGTCAATGAATCGCTTGAAGCGTTTTTCCGTTCGGAGGTCGTCAAGTTCTTGGCGTTCTTGAGCGGTTAGTGCTGGCGCACTGTCTGAATCTGTGAGACTGGTCTGTGCTAGGGCTGCCGGGGTATACCAGAACACTATCGGCAACAGTAAGCCCAGCAAAATGCCTAAACAGGCTTGCCATCGACTGTTTACATGACTTAGCCAGCGTTTTAGCATTCTCCACATTCGTGACTTCCCCAAGCGCTCACATCACCCACGCATAGTTTCACAGTTAAGGGCAAATATTCAAGATAAGAACATAACGTCGCAACTCATCTCTACAGCAACACCTCTTCCAACTTATGCTGCTCCCATAGTTGTTGGTAGAGTCCTGGTTGTCGCACCAGTTGAGCATGGTTACCACTTTGCACAATACGGCCCTGATCCATCACGAGAATGCGATCGGATAAGGCAGCGGCTCCCATCTGGTGAGAAATAAAAATGACGGTCTGATTTTGGGTGCCCGTTTTCAAATTCTGCAAGATATGGGTAGCCGTCTGGTTATCAACGCTAGAGAGGGCATCATCCAGCACGACCACGGGTGCCTCGATCATTAAGGCTCGTGCGAGCGCCGATCGCTGCCGTTGTCCACCCGACAGGGTGATTCCCCGTTCACCCACAATCGTCTCGTATTGCTTAGGGAAATTATCAATCTCGGGGGCCATCTGGGCGAGTTTGGCCGCATGCTGGACTTCCAACAGTTCGGCGAAAGGTTCCCCGTAGCGGATGTTGTTCTGAATGGTGGTGCTAAACAAAAAGCTCTCTTGAGGCACATAGGCGATCGCCCGACGCAAATCCTTTAAAGGAATCTGTGTGACATCATGACCATCCAGAAACAGCTGGCCGGAGGCAATATTCAACAGGCGGGGCAGTGCATTCGCCAGCGTTGACTTGCCTGAGCTAATCGGCCCGACAATCGCAACCGTTTCGCCAGGTTGAATCCTGAAGTTCACGCCATCGAGCGCTGGAACTTGGCTGTCTGGATAGGCGTAATGCAAATTACGGGCTTCCAAGCGGCCCTGGACTGACTCGCGCGGCAGCGAATGCACTTTGGGAGTATCCGCAATTTGGGGCTGGCTCATGAGAATGGCTTCCACCCGGTCAATACTCACTTCACCTCGCTGATAGGCCGTAATGGTAAAGCCAAGAAGCGCCGTCGGGAACACCAGACGTTCCACGTACAACACCATCGCTACGAAATCACCCACTGTCAGGTAGCCATCCCGAATGGCCCCTGCGCCTGTAGCTAAGATGACGAGCAAACTCACACTGGCTAAGCCTCCCAACAGAGGAAACAGCGTATTCCGAGTTCGTGCCAGGATAAGATTCGCGTCTAACAAGTCATCGTTCAGCGCCGCAAAGGCTTGGCGTTCATTCTCCTCTTGGGCATAAATCTTCACGAGAGAAATACCACTCAAGTCTTCTTGAATCAGATCACTGAGACGCGATGTGGATTCCTGCACCCGCAGCTGTTGATTCCGGAGCCGCTCGCTGAATAGTCGAACCAATATCAGCATGACGGGGTACACCGCTAAGGCTACAACCGTCAGCCGCATGCTGAGAGAGAGCATAACGGGAATCGTGAACGCATAGGCAAATATCGTGTTCACCAAGCTCAAAATGGCAAACCCTAGCAGCCGTCGAATATTGTCCACATCGCTCGTAGCCCGACTAATCAACTCCCCAATCGTGTTGGTCGCAAAGTAGCTCGGCTCCATTTTCAGCAGATGTTCAAAAATCTGCTGTTTCAGGTCAAACTCTACCTGCCGCCCCACCCCAAAAATCAGAATTCGGGATGTCATGCGGATAACCCACATGATGGAAGCCAACACCAGAACGATGACGGCATAGCGGATAATCGGGCCAAAGCTGGAGGACACACTGGTATCGGTAAACCGGAGCGTATCGATACCATCGCGAATCAGCAAGGGAATGCCCACACCCAATAGATTCACGACCAACAACGCCACCATCCCAATTAGCAAGGTTCGCCAATGGGGCTGCAAGTACTCTCTAAGCTTGCGAAGATGTCGATTTTTTTGAGGAGTGCTGGTAGAGCGCGCCATCTGGATCACACTGCATGCAGGTCATCCTCATCCTAGACGACTCAGGCTCAGACCTCACGTTCGAGAAACTTGAGGAGTGCGATCGCAAACTGTTCGGGAGCATCTTGCTGCAGCCAGTGGGATGCCCCCTCGATTGCCTGAAACTGAGCCCCCGGAATCTCGCTAGCTAGTTGTTGGCCATCCTCCGACTTCTGCCAGGGATCATCCATCGCCCACAGAATCAGCGTTGGGGCTGTGATACTACCGTGACGATCCACAAGTGCCATGGTTTGATTTGCATTCAGTGCGGAAGCGTTCCTCAAAAGGCTCAGCTTGCCCTCTTCGCTGGCCCAAGGTGCAATGATGCCTTCACGAAATTCCGAGGTCAGCCGACTTGGGTTCGTTAAACCTGCCGCGAGGCTTGCTTCTAACGCTACGACCAAGTCGGCAAGGGAACGCGACTTCCATCGCAATGGATGACCAAAGTCAAGCATGTCATCGTCAAACCGGTCGTAGCAAACGGCATTCGTAATCACCAGACGATTGACCAACTGGGGATGCTCAATCGCCAAAATCAACGCGACCGCTCCCCCGGTATCATGGCCCACCACATCAACTTGAGCGATCGCCAGCGCTGCCAAAAGTGCCACAATCATCCGGGCCTGATCTTGAAACGAGCGATCGAAGCGATCGCGCCGATCCGACCAACCATGCCCCAGAAAATCCGGTGCCAGAACCCGATAACCCGCTTCTACCAGGGTTGGAATAACGGCATGATAAAGGTACCCCCAGGTTGGGATACCGTGCATTAACAGAATCGTACCGAGTCGAGCTTCGCCAACATCAACGTAACGAACAGTGACGGGGATATGAGCCACGGCACCACTGGGCAACTCAATTTCTTGCTGGGTGGCCCTAAAGTCTTGCCAGGTATTCCAGATAGGTAAAGTAGGTCGCATATTTAGTTCCATAGGAAAGCGGCGATCCCTTCGGCGATGGGAGGCTACTTGTAAAGTTCTCATATGGGGGGCTTGAGGAAGCAAGGACACTACGCCAAGCTGTTTGAGATTCAAGCCCGGAACTATCGCTAATGCTCAACGATGGCGAGCCAATGCCGCTTCGTAGACCTTCTCATTGGCCTTGACTGACTTTTGCAAATCCACAATAGGATTAGGGTAATCTACACCCAAGTGGAGACTGAAGCGCTTTTGCTCAACTGCTTGTAAACCCCATGGGGCATGAACTTTGCTCGCAGGTAAAGCCTGTAACTCTGGTAGCCAATATTTCACGTATTGACCTTCAGGGTCGTAATCTTTGGACTGCTTCGGAATGTTGAAATAGCGGAATCCTCGTGCATCATTGCCGACTCCGGCAGTGTAGTTCCAGTTACCCCAGTTGCTGCACACGTCGTAGTCCACCAGCAAAGATTCAAACCACTCGGCCCCCATGCGCCAGTCAATGCCCAAATTCTTCGTCAGAAAGCTGGCAACGTTTTGACGTCCCCGGTTGGACATGAATCCTGTCGCGGCCAGCTCGCGCATGTTGGCATCGACGAGGGGATAACCCGTATTGCCCGCTCGCCAGGCATCGAATCTTACCCAGTCTTGCCGCCAATCAATGTTGAGGCCGCGTAACCCTGAAGGATAAAACACGCGATCGCCGTGCTTAGCGCAAATGAATCGAAAATAGTCCCGCCACAGCAGTTCAAATACCAGCCAGTAGGTGGAATCGTTCTTCACCCGCTCTCGCTCATATGCCTGCGCTGCCTGATAAATGCGGCGAGGCGACAGACATCCCAAGGATAGCCAGGCAGAAAACTTGGAAGAATAGTCGGCTCCCAACATGCCATTGCGCGTTTCCTTATAGACTCTGAGGCAGTCTGCATCCCAAATATAATGCTGAAGACGATTGAGACCCGCCGTTTCGCCCCCTCGAAAGGGTAGAACAGCGCGCTTATCCTGAGGGACAACTGCCGCCCCCAACTCATCCAGTGTCGGTAACGAGCCAGCATCGCGATCTGGTGGTAAAGACGATAGCTTTTGCGGTGCCGGAAAAGCTTCATAAACTGTGCTGTAGCGTTCCACCTTACCGCGAAACTTGGTGAAGACCGCTGGCAGCTTGGCGACCGGAAACGGTAAATCATCCGGATGATAAAGGGTTGCCCCCCAGAAGGTTTGAACAGGGATTCTTAGAGCATCCAGCCTGTGAGTAACCGCCGCTTCTACCGCAAGCTCTTCAGCGGTGACTTCCTCATGCCAGGACACGGCATCGACTTTCAAATCCTTCGCTAAAGCCGGCACAATGTCCTCTGGTTGTCCCCAGCGAATCACGAGATTACTGCCCAGACGCTGCAGCGATCGCCGGAGATCCGCAACACTTTCCAACAGAAATTTGGCCCGAAAGGATCCTGTTTTAGGAAATCCAAAGGATGTGGTGCCAAAGTGCCGGGGATCAAAACAGTAAACCGGGATCACCTGGGCACCCGCTTTAAGCGCATCCTGAAGTGGCTCATGGTCATGGAGACGCAGGTCATTGCGGAACCAAATCAAAACTTTCATCGAAGGAAAAACATGCGTTGTAAACTTCTGTAAAGTTAGCAACTTTGACTTTTTTTTGCGAGGCCACTCTTCATGCCAATTCAAGTGGGTGACACAGCCCCCGACTTTGCGTTACCTAACCAGGCTGGCGAAATCGTGAGCTTGAGCCAGTTCAACGGGCAAAAGCCTGTCGTTCTGTATTTCTATCCCAAGGACGACACACCGGGCTGTACCACTGAGTCATGCTCCTTTCGAGACAGTTATGAAGCGTTTACTGATTTGGGTGCGGAAGTGATGGGTATTAGTAGCGACTCACCCCAGTCACATCAGCAGTTCGCCAATAAGCACAATCTGCCCTTTACCCTAGTCAGCGATACCGGGTCAAAGATGCGGAAAGCATACGGTGTGCCAGCAACTTTAGGACTGTTGCCGGGTCGCGTCACCTACGTGATTGATCGAGAGGGCATCGTCAAGCATGTCTTCAATTCTCAGTTCAATCCCAAGGCACACGTTGCCGAAGCCTTGAACATCCTCAAGGCATTGTGATTAGGCTACCAGTCATCTTCTTCAGCTTGGCGTTCAATTTGATTGATGGCTAATCGAGCCAAGGTCCGAATCACCTCCAAATCATCTTTGAGCGCCAGCTGTAGTGCCGCCATGGCTTGCTCATCGCCAATTTTTCCGAGGGAGTTAATGGCAGCCTTCCTGACATCCACCTCACTATCTTGTAAGGCCAAGATGAGGTGCGGCACACAGTCCGGATAGTTGATTTGTCCCAGAACCGCTGCGGCTTCCGTGCGAATCAAGGGTTCTGGATCCGTCAGTGCTGATATGAGCAACTGGCAGGACTTTTCATCGGATTTCTCTTGAGCGACATGTCCTAAAGCCCCAATCACCGCACAGCGCACATCTAAGGAATCCGAATTCAGGGCTTGATAGAGATAGCTTTCTGCTTCTGATCCCATGAAGGCAAGTGCCCATGCAGCATGTCCCTTAATATCTTGGGCATAGTCTGGGGAAGCCAAAATTTCTAACAACGAGGGCGCTGCAGCTTCACCTGTGCGTGCGAGGGCACCGGCAGACGATCCCTTGACAACGGTGTCTTCATCGCTGAGAAAGGCCTCAACTAAAGGCGGCACAGCGGTGGGATCGGCAATCAGAGTCAACGTTTTGGCCGCCGCCCGTCGCACCACGACGTTTTCATGGCTTTGTAAAGCCTCTACTAGAAATGGGGTTGCGGGCTCACCAATATCGCCTAAGGTCTCAGCAAAGCGCAACCTTGTCATGCCTCGGACATCACCCAGCCCTTCAACGAGCTGTTTTAGGGTTTGGTGATCATTGGCGTCAAAAGTGCCAAAGGAAATCTGATCATTGACCCGGGCAACAAGGGCGTCATTGTTTGCCTGGGCCTCAAGTAGCGGATCATCCATTACGGAGGGAGTTGAGTCGGCCATCTGACTCATAAGCTGCGTCGTCTCCTAAGATTGCACATGATTAGCGTCAGCAGTCAGTTGCCTCAGCTGCCAGTTGTGAGTTCGGCCTGCCGCTGCTGCAATTCCTGTAGCATGGCGTCGATCCTTGCCAGCGTAGGCTCTAAGTTACCTTGAGCTTGGCCTTTCATAACTTTAGCCTTCTTAGCTGCCGACAGGGTTTCACTGACCAAGCGCTCGCGATACTCTTGCAGTTCAGCGATCGCCGCTGCTAATTCGTCTAAGGTGGCCTGTTCAATAGGCTCAGATTGAGTTAGTTCGGACATGGTTCAGTACTACTTGGGACAAACAGATAAGCGCAACGCTAGACAGGGCAAGTTACGCCACAAATAACTAAGCTTGGCGCGTTCCAGCACTTAACAGCTCCTGATAGTGCCGGGGGTCGCCAGCGGGTAAAACCGTTCTCTCTTTGAGCTTGCGATTGTAGAGCCGCTCCAAAATCTGTTCCCAGTCGGTTGAAGAGAGCACCGATGATTTGACTTGTGAGGTGGCGACTGGCTGCTGCACCAGTCGTACCTGGAGCGTTTGTTGAGCTTGCCAGACTCGGGCTCGTACAGACAGGCTGTCTTCCCGTAGGCTCATTTCGGCAAACTGCGTCTCAATTTGGGTTAGTTTTTCCTCCTGTCCAGGCTGGAGGGAGAGCGCCAAGGATTCAAGACCGACAACAGTTGCATACCGTACCACCCACTCTTCATCATTCTGAGCGACAAAGAGCAAAGCATCTAACGCTTCGGTTTGAGCAATTTCCAATAGGTTGGGGGGAAACTGACGCCACTGCATTTGCCCCAAACCGCGTGCGGCCGCCCGACGCACGCTCATCGAGATATCCGCCGTAGCCGCACCCAACAGGGTTAGCAATCCACGCGGATCACCAATGCTGGCTAAAGCCCGAATCGCCCAGGCACGAGCCGTATAGTTATTGAGATCAAGCTGCTCTAAAAGAGGCGCGACTGACGGTTCACCTAATTTGACCAACCCATCGACGGCAGCCACCGCTGCGCCAGGGTTGTTGTAACTCAACGCTTCAACAAGATGGGGAACAGCCTCGACCCAACAAGCATCGGCCAAGTCTTGCACCGCATCGGTTAAAGAAGCAGCAGAGTCTGCTTTTTCTAAGGCATGAAGTAAGGAAGATAATTTGTCAGACATTACTTATAGTCATGTTTTGAATGCTGGGGCAACCAAGGAGGGATCTTAAAAGGAAGATTTAACTGTTAACATTCTCACCTGCCTCGTTGCATTGCTTCACCAATTGGCTCGTTGTCACAAAAAAATTAACAACAATAGGATGGCGAACCCATTGCCAGCCGCTACGGTAACTTTACAGAAATCCCCAACAGCAAGCCCTTGAGACTAGGAGCTGTCATCATTTAACGGGCAAGTCCTTGTTCGGAGAAACTTTCAGCCCCTAGCTGATTTTGCGGGGCGGGCGCGGTAATGTCTATACCGCAAGCATTTTGGCTCTAATTGATGACGCGCCCTACAGCAAACCGTCCATTAAGGACATGACATGCTGAGCGCCAGCCGACAACTCGGGTGCCGTTGTATGGGCTAATTCTTTTTCTAAAAGTCCTTTGAGGGCAATCAGTTTTAAGCTATTTTCCGCCAGCGTTTCAGCGATCGCTTCGGCGGCCGGTAAATAGCCAATCGCGCCGAGGTCGGCTAACACAGCCCGCCGCAACTGTAAATCCTCACTAGCAAGGGCGGCTACTAACTGCTCACCATACTGCCTGGCATCTTGAGGATTAGGCGCAAGCTGATACAAGGCACGCGATGCGGCATAGCGAATGCGCGGCACCGCATGCTCTAAAAAGGGCACAATATCAGCCTTGGCTTCCACAGCTCGCAGCGTTCCTAAGGCTTCAATAATGGCATCGAACGGTTGGGTTAAATAAGGGGGTTCAGCTGCTGGTAACGTGCCTTGCACTTGCCCTTGTAACAAAGCCAATAAGGGAGCTATAGCCACAGCCGCACCCAACTGTTCTAAGGCTTTCGCAGCCGCTTCGCGAACATAGAAATCGGTACATTCTAGGCTATGAATCAGGGGCGACACCGCCTGCTGATCGCCCAGCTTGCCAAGCGCCCGAGCCGCATTACGTCGCAGCGGATAGCCGCCTGCCTCCGTCCGATCATCCTCATCCATCAAGGCTTCAATCAACACTTGAATAGCAGATTCTGTGTTAACGCGAAAACGCCCGAGCCACCAAGCTGCATACACCCGCAGGCCTAAATCTTCGCCTTGGAGGTTGGCGATCGCAGTTTCGATTGTCAGTTGACCATCATCGCGGCTCTCTAGCGGATGACTCATCAGGTAGCCCTCACAGTCATGTCGGATTGTCTCGATCATAGTGTGGTTCAGGGGCTTGAATTGGCACTACAAAACGAATCCCTGAGAGACAAGCACTGCCCAACCTCAGTCAGGTACTGCACATCCCTCAGGGATAAATGCCTATTCAAGCAAACACAAATCAGACGATGTCTGAGCCTAGCTCAGAGCATTGATGGCGTAGTCGAGGTAGGAATTTGCCTCAACAGCAGGGTCGCCAGACAAGCCATGGTTAGACTTGATATACTTCAGAGCCTCGATGTACCAGCTAGGTGACAGCTCAAAAGTAGAGTTGATTTCAGCGATACCCGCAATCAAGTACTCATCCATGGGGCCAGTACCGCCAACAATCAAGCAGTAGGTAACCATGCGCAAGTAGTAACCGATATCACGAACGCACTTGTCCTTACCACGCTGATCAGCAGCGTAAGCAGGGCCTGACATCTGAGTTGTGTAAGGGAACTTGTTGTAAACGGCCTGAGCAGCGCCACTGGTTAAGCTAGTCGCTTTCTCAGTCAGAGCCTTAGCCGCTGTCAAGCTAGCATCAGCTTGACGGAAACGACCAAACGCCGATTGTAGCTCAGTGCTGCTCAGGTAACGGCCTTGGGAATCAGCAGCAGCAACAGCTTCAGTCAAAGGGGTTTTCATTGTCTGGAATCTCCAAATACAGGTTTCTAGGCCAAGTCAGCCTACTCTCAACAACTCCGCACCCTCTCTCACAAGGGCAAGGAGAGCAATTAAGCTACAGCAGCAGCAGCAATATCAAAGTAAGAAGATACTTCCGACATCAGAGCGGAGCAGTCACCAGGCGTGATGCCAGCCGAGTTACTAGCAATCGCAAGGGAAGCTTCTTTCATCTTCTCAACGCCAACTGCCACGGAAGAACCAGGAGTTCCCAGGGCAATGTAGGTCTCACGCAAGCCATTCAGGCAGCGATCGTTCAGGATGCTGGCATCGCCAGTGAAGATTGCGTAAGTGATGTAGCGCAAAATGATGTCCATATCGCGCAAACAAGCAGCCATACGGCGGCTAGTGTAAGCATTACCGCCAGGTGCAATAAGCTGGGGCTGTTCAGCAAACAAAGCACGAGCAGCGTCAGCAACGATAGCCGAGGAGTTACTGGTAATGCGGTTAACAGTATCCATACGCTTGTTGCCGTCAGCAACCATGGCGCTCAATGCGTCAATTTGATCAGTACTGAGGTAAGCACCTCGTGCATCAGCCTGAGAGACCACTTTTGCAAAAGCGTCAAACATTAACTCAATCTCCTTGAGAGTTTGTAGAAGAATCTTAAGGTGCAACCAAACTGCCTGTACTCAAGACTTTCTGTAAAGAAAGCCTCAGGCAGAGCCCTAGTATAAGGACACAATTAAGGCACTTATAGGTTTTGTAACACCCTAAAGAATGGAAAACTTAAAAGTGTTTACCTTTCTTAACGCAAGAGATTAGCCTTGGAACCTATGTGCCAAACCAGATACGTAACCTGGCACCAAACTCTTTGCTGTTCTGTTTATACTATGTCGTTCAATCAGTTCATCGTTACGAATTATCAACGTTTTCGTGTCCGCCGATACTTCTTTGTCTGGCAAGTGTTTGAGCGGTCGGCTAAGGAAGACTCGGCATTTTAAGAATGTAAAGGTACGTCAAGAATCAAGTTGTTACATGAGTCGATCTCAGATTCAGTAAAGCGAGTCTAATCGATGAGTTGGTCTGCAGGTGGTTGGCTTATGCTGGTCAGCGGTGGTTCCCATCCACATGAATGAGCCCCGAGCTTCAGAGTTGCCGTTTCAGATAAGGCTGGCTTGAATAGAGTAGCGAGTGGGCTGCTGTCGAGGCACCTAACTGCGTTCAATTCTGCCTCTATCCTCAAGTATTCCATCGGTAGTCCTTATTTACTGCGTTCTGACAGCAGGAGCGTTGAGCCATGAAAATTCACGACACCATCGGGCGACGAGTTGGCTATGGCTTAATTGGGCTAGCGGCGGCGCTGTTATTCACACTTACAGGAGGGCCGCCAGCGACTGGGTGGCCCTGGGCTCCAGCCGTCAGTATGGCGCGCGCAATGCCGACTAGTGCGGTGCAACAGCATCTAGATGAAGGACGGGACAAGTTTTTGCGAGGGCGACTCGCAGAAGCCGTTGAGGCTCTAGAAAGTGGGTTGAATGCGGCCCAATCCCAAAACGATGAGCTAGGAACCACTATGGTACTCAGTAACCTGGCTCGGGTATACGGACAGATGGGACAGTGGGCTAAGGCCAATGCCACGATCGCTGACAGTCTCCAACTTATTGAGCAGCCGCTTCATACTGATGCGAGTTGGCAGCAGGTTAAGGCACAAACGCTCAATATTGAAGGGCGATTGCAACTGGCTCAGGGCGATTCAGAAGCAGCGCTGGCAACTTGGCAACAAACCGAAGCCGCCTATAAGTTAGCAGGCGATCGCGCGGGGGAAATTCGGAGTCAGCTGCGTCAGGCTAGGGCATTGCAGGCTTTAGGTTTCTATCGGCGAGCGGTGACGGAAATTTTGCAGCCACTCGGCAATGAATTAGCCACTGAGCCCCCATCTGCCATCAAAGCGCGGAGTTTCCGGAATCTTGCCGAGGCCTTAACCGTTGCTGAAAGCTTGGAAGAAGCCCGCACAGTCGCACTGGAAGGTTTGACGGTCGCTGAGGCGCTTGATCTTCCCGAAGAGGTTGCCGCTGCTCAACTGACGCTGGGCAATATTGAGTATGCTCAAGCTCGCGAGTACGACAACCAGAACAATCAAAAAGACTTGCCAGGCGCAATTGAGGCTGCCCGACAGTGGTATAGCCAGGTCACGGCAACGGCAGGAGACAGCCACAATGCGCTCAGAGCCCAGCTCAATCAACTCGCCTTGCTCATCGACTTTGAACAGTTCGATGCCGCAGCGCAATTGTGGGCTCCCGTTTACGCTCAAATGAGCACCCTAGCGCCGGATCGAGAAGGTATCTATATCCGCATTAATTTAGCCGCTAGTCTCGAACGGTTGGCCACTCAGTCGGTAGCGGGCGGGCCGACCTGGAGACGGGTCATCGCCCTGCTGGAAACCGCCGCCCAGCAGGCATTGGATTCCCAGGACTCCCGTGCCGAAGCCTACATCTTGGGATATCTGGGGGCAGCTTACAAGAGCCAAGGTAACCAAGCAAAGGATATTGCTCAGCTAAAGACCGCCGCAACCTTGACCGAACAAGCCCTCTTTACCGCCGAAGCTGTGAACGCGGTTGATATCAGCTACCTGTGGTACGAGCAATTTGGCGATTTACAGGTGGAACTGGGCCAGCTAGAAGGCGATCAAGGGCATAAGCAAGCTGCCATCAAGGCCTACCGGGGAGCCGTAGACACCCTGAAATCCCTACGTAGCGACCTGGTGACTATCAACCCAGAAGTTCAATTTTCCTTCCAGAAAAGTATCGAGCCCTTACACCGCAAGTTGGTAAAGCTGTTATTAGAGGATGAAGCAACCCCTAGTCAGGCAAACCTGCGTGACGCTCGGGCCGTTCTTGAGTCGTTACAGCTGGAGGAATTGAACAACTATCTGCGAGCAGCCTGCATCAACAGTCAGGAAGTCTCGGTGGATCAAATCTCAGGCGATCAGCGCATCGCCGTTATCTATCCCATTGTGCTGTCGGATCGCTTAGGCGTGATTGCCAACTTGCCAACCGCTGCATCCTCAGCCAACAAAGCCGCTACTAAAGATGAAGGCACGCTGAAATATTATGCTTCTGCCCTTGAGCCGGATGAACTTGAAACCTACACCAAGAGAATGCTGCGGCAGCTAATTTTTGTCGATTACGACGTTCTCAATACTGCCGAACATCTCTACAATCTTCTTTTTCCGCAGCAGCTGCGAGACGATCTGGCAGGAAGTTTGCCGGATACGTTGGTCATGATTCCGGATGGCGTTCTACGGAGTATCCCCATCGCGGCTCTCTTTGATGGCGAATCTTACCTGGTCGAAAAATATAGCCTGGCGATTACACCAGGTTTACAGCTTCTGAATCCCAGGCCCCTGCAACAAACTGATCTAACGGCACTCACCTTTGGCCTTTCCGAAGCGGTTGCCGAGTGGTCGCCGTTGCCCAATGTTGAGGACGAAATTCAGGCGATCGGTCAACAGTTGCCTGTAGAACCTTACCTCAATGAACAATTTACCTACGAGCAATTTGAGCAGGTTCTCACGACTTCATCAGTGCCGATTGTCCATTTGGCGACCCACGGGCAATTTAGCTCTAACTTGGAGGACACCTTCATTCAGGCATGGGATCGACGTATTTCGGTGAACGACTTGAGTCGCTGGCTGCGGGGCGATCGCACCGAGCCTGTAGAACTTCTCGTGCTCAGTGCCTGTGAAACCGCTACTGGCGATCAGCGGGCCGCACTAGGGCTGGCTGGCATGGCCATTCGAGCAGGCGCTCGCAGCACAGTTGCCAGCTTGTGGCAGGTAGATGATGCGGCCACCTCTATCTTTATGACCAAGTTCTATGAGGAAATCGCGAGCAAGCAGGTCAGCAAGGCAGACGCCCTGAAAAGTGCCCAAACGTATCTCATCGAAGAATTCCGGGGCGACTTTGATCACCCCTACTATTGGGCACCCTTTGTCCTTATCGGCAACTGGCTGTAACCCATCAGCCCAGAGGCGATCAGCTAAGATCGCCTCTGGGCAAACCCAAACTCCCCCTCCAGTCACCCTGCTACGTACACACATCTCGACCCTCACCCCCTCAGTCCCCTTCGCCCGTTCTGGGAGAAGGGGTTGGGGGATGAGGGGAAAGCCCGTACAGCAAGAGTCTCAGGACTTATGTGTACGTAGTAGCTCCAGTCACCGGAGGGCTTGGGTTTGATTCAGGCTGCTGCATTGTTGCAGCAGCCTGAATGTCGCTGCTCCGCTCCCTTCGATTCTTGGAGCCGACCTCATTTCTAACTGGAGGCTGCGACCACTAGGCAGGTTGTGCCCCTGGCTGACCATCTTCCACCACAAAGGATGTCAATGTCCTAACATCAGCAGTCGCTTCACGAATTGTCGAGACAGCCCGATAGTCACTCTGCCAAGTTTCAGGCGTCACCGTACAGCGGATATAGCCCCGGTTCAAGCCATCAAAGAACTTCGTATGGGGGTTACCCGGAACGGCTGCCGCCACCAGTGCGCTAGTTCCGGCTTCATCCCCCCCAAAACTGGAGGAGATAGACGTACAGACAAACTCGGTTCCGACGGTTTCAGAGTCAGGATCATCAAAATCAACTTTGATGTCATGCACCCAACTGGAGTGAATATCGCCTGTCAGCACAACGGGATTAGAAGGCTTACGGGCTTGCAAGAAGCGGCTTAGGCGCTTGCGCTGCACCACATAGCCATCCCACTGATCAGCATTGAAGAAATCTCCGGGCAGGAATGCGGTATTGCCAAAATCGAACTGAGAGAACATGGTCTGCTGAGCCATCACATTCCAACGGGTAGTGGAACGGTTAAGCCCGGAATATAGCCAGCGCTCCTGCTGACGGCCCGTCATTGTAGCGCGGAAGTCAAAGGACTCTTCACAGCGAGGACCGAAGGTATCGCCACAGGGCTGGTCGGTACGGTATTGGCGCGTATCCAACACGTTGAAGGTCACCAAATTACCGAAGCTCAAGCGACGGAACAGCTGAAGGAACGGCCCATTGGGCATAGAGGTAGACCGCAGCGGCATGTGCTCGTAATAGACCTGATAGGCATCGGTTCGACGCTGAACAAAGGCCTCAAAGCTCTGATCATCCTCGGGTCTAAAACCGGCATAGTTATTGTCAACTTCGTGGTCATCCCAGGTAAATGTCCAAGGGAAATTAGCATGGGCCGCTTGCAGATTCGGGTCAAGGCGATACAGCGCGTACCGATTGCGGTAGTCCTCTGCCGTAATCGGTTCTGGTGCTCCATGCTGACGGACAGACCCCTCAAAGTCCGTATTCTCGTAAATGTAGTCACCTAAGTGAACCACCAAATCGAGGTCTTCCTGGGCTAGATGCTCGTAGGCGGTGTAGAAGCCATTGCGATAGTCTTGGCAGTTCGCGATCGCAAATTTGAACTGGCTCAACGCGGCACCGACTGCTGGAGCCGTCCGTGTCCGTCCGACAGGGCTTTCTTCACCACCTGTCTCAAAGCGATACCAATAGTCCCGACCGGGTTGTAGACCAGACACTTCAACGTGGACAGAGTGACCCAAGGCGGCCGCAGCAACCGTTGTCCCCTGCAACACGACGTTCTGTAGGGCTTCATCGGTTGCAACGGTGTAGCTTACGGAGACATCCGCTGCTGGCATGCCGCCGCCATTGAGGGGATCGGGGGCGAGCCGCGTCCAGAGCACAACGCCGTCTGGCAAGGGATCCCCAGAGGCCACTCCCAGCGTAAAGGGATAGCTGGCAAAAGTGGTTTGAGCCAACAGGCGTTGGGGCCAGCGACCCGCAATCGCTAGTCCGGTAAAAGCTCCAGCCCCTATTAGCAGGCTCCGCCGCTGGAGGCGAGCGGCTAGCAAACGATCAGCGAATGTGCGCTTCATGACTTCGTCCCCTGAAACTAATTGGAAGTGATAAGTAAAAATACTGGGTCGTTAAGGTAGCTTCGTTTAGCAAACCCCATAGAGTGGGGCTGCATGAACAAATCTGCTGCTTTCCTGGAGAATCCTCGCAAAATCTGAGACAGCCTCTGCTCCGGAAGAACACCCTCCAGAAAAGACATTCTTCAGACCGCAGGCGCGTTGCATCGAGCCTGCCTAAAGCAGACCTGAGCATTAAGGAATGCCCGACCCATCAGTTCGCTGAATAACCCAACAGCATCTAAACCTGATCTAGGTTCAGAACTAGAGTTTTCGGTTAAGGCAAACCTCACTGCCTGTGTCACCTCTCCTTGCCTTTGGCAAAGCCTGCCCAGAGGGCTTAGGAGAGGCTAGGTGAGGTTCCTCAGCAGCCAAATAAAACTACAGTTCTCAAAGTGGACAGCATTTATGTGTACACAAGTAGTTCGTGTATCACTTAAAAATTCTCTACTAAACAATACCCTTGGGTAGAAGCAAGTACGTGTTTTCTACAACACATGTGAAAATGTCCACAGACTCGCTAAGGATCGGTAGGCCTAAGGGTATGCGTATGGCAATGGGTGAGGTCGCGTCTCAGCCGGTTCGCGATCGCCCGTTGCTAAACCCCTAAATCCGCAAGGGCTAAGCGAATTTGCTCGATGCGACGACGATTCACACCTAAGTCCGATTCGCCGAGGCGAGCGGCAGCTCGCACATGAATCACGGCCTCGTCTGCCGGTAGATAGAACTCTGTATCATCGACAAATCCCATCAGACGACTGGTGGATTGAACCCGAATGTAATCATCTGTTTGAGCCACAATTTCGGTTCGAGGTACCACCCCTAGAACCTTCACCAGTACATCTCTGACTGTATCGCGATCGCTGGTGTAGGCAATGGGTGCGATCGCGTGACTCTCGTCGGCGTCCTGACTCACAACACAGTTAGGCGAAGCCGGACAAGCTGATAACTGACCGTCATCAACGCCCAATTCAGGTACAGAACCGGCAAAAACGCCTTTGAGACCTGGCAGCACCGCTAGCGAAGGAGAAACAGACATGGCGCTAGCACTCGTTGTCAGAATGGGGGAAAGCCACAGAGCGATCGCGAGTAGACAAGATAGGAGGAATGACATGGTTTCTCAATACAGATGGAATGGGCAGAGCCAGATGGCAGCTAACTACTTTCATCCTAACGGTTTGCTGAAGTCTACTTATTAACGATTCGAGGCTAACGTCACCTCTCTAAGTTCGGCAAATGAGTTGTGAATCAGCCGTAATTCCACGGACATTGTTGAGGGATGATTTGGGTAATCGCACAACCACGACAGAAGCTAATGCAGCACCATGAGCACTACCAAGAGGAAGAACTAAGCAAATTGACGGAGTGTCCTACCCCAAAACACATCTGTCAATGGAAGCAACTTAACAAGTGTTACCAACCAAGATTAATCATCCTCATAAAGATTGCCATTTGAATATCGCTTCGCTTATTTACTAATCCATTCCAAACAATTTTTTAACCGTAAATTAATCTTCCCTTGTTCTTCTGGGCGAATCCCCTTATGAAATTTTTATCGAAAATTCTACGGTCACTGAGAGCATAAAGCCTTGCACTGTAGGCATTACCACCAATCATGGATGTATCAATCCATGCCATAGGAATCATCGCTTTGCATTTCTTCATAAAGCGACGACCCCTATCCAAACTAGCTTCTTGAGTCCTACGAGGTTGGGTTAACCCTGGCTTTACCGCAGTCCCAGAAAGTTGTGTGAGTATCGGCAAGGGTATAAACACTTACACCTGCTTCGCAAAGCTTTTATCGTTCAGCTTTCTTACACATGACATCAGCTAGGTTTCTAACTTTTCAGTTGAATCCGGTTTTAATCAGTCAATTTTTGGCGATTTTAGCGGCTGCTTTCGGGATTTGGATTTCGGATAGTGCCTATTCATTTGCGGATGCAAAGTCTGAACGAACTGTTGTGAGCTTGCCGGTTTATGGCGAGGTTTTTCATGGCAGTTTGCTTGCTCAGGCTGAAAGGCTAGCTGAGGATGAGATTAATCGTCAATTCAGCCGTGATGCTGGTCTTGCGGCGATAGAGATAGTTGTTATCGGCAACTATAACGGCGAGTTGGTACCCATCTTGACCGTGACTGTCTCGCAGGAGCAGTGGTTATCTAATCCGCAAGTGAGCGCTTGGGTTGCCCAGGACTATAGTCGATCTTCCCATGCACTGCTGCAACGCCATGAGGAAAGTGAGAGCGATGAAGCGAGCGCAGCAGGCAGGACTCGCAATATCCCAGTTACACCTATAGCCCAAACGCCGTCTGATCTGGTTGATCGGGCCTATGACGAAGGGCGCTTGTCCGGTGATGACTTACAGCGTCATTTCCTGGACTCCGTGGACTAGGTGCTTTGAAGTTGGCAAGGCAACTGGCCCATGTATACAAGCTGTTCGCGACTGAATCACTACTGAGAGGAGAGTTTCCATGCTTCATGATGAACGCCCCAGCAATCGCTCGGGCAACCGTCCTTTTCAAGACGTTCTGAAGGCAAGCCTGTCACGGCGCAATTTAATGAAGCGCAGTGCTATTTTATCTGCTACAGGTTTTGTGAGTGCCGTTGCAGGCAATGGCTTAGTTGCTGAAACTGCGTCTGCACAGAGTTCTAGAGCGAGAAGGCGCTACTCTGGGGCCGGAACTGCTTCCGGGTCTGCTGGGATTAATTTCACCCCGGTGTCCCTTGCGCAGGGGTCCTCTGATAGCCGAGTGCCTCACATCTCCCCGGATTATCAGTACGACGTTCTGATTCCTTGGGGCACGCCCATTGAGTCGGGTGTTCCAGAATATGCAGGTGATCCCATCAACCGGACTAACTCTGTTGACCAAGCTAAGCAGATTGGGATTGGCCACGACGGCATGCATTTCTTCCCTGAGGGTGGCGTTAGCAACACCAAGGGTATCCTCTGCATCAACCACGAGTTTGGCCGTACCCCCCATGTCTTGGGTAAGGCCCTGCCTGAATCTTTGGAAGAGGTGACCACCATGGAACACGCCCACGGCGTCTCCTGTGTGGAAATCGAGAAAGTGAATGGCACCTGGCAAGTTAACGTGGACTCCCCTGTTAATCGCCGCATCCACGTTAATACCCCGGTTGAATTCAGCGGTCCTGCCGCCGGGAGCGATCTGCTACAGAACCCCGCTGGCAATGAGTTCCTAGGAACAGTCAATAACTGCGCTAACGGTTACACCCCCTGGGGCACTTACCTGACCTGCGAAGAGAACTTCAACGGTTACTTCAACAACGCTGAAGTCGATCAGTCTAACCCTGGTGATGATCCGGCATTGGGTGAAGGCAGTCCGCTCACTGGGGCTGATAGCCGCTATGGGGTTACGGCCACTGGCTTTGGTTATGCCTGGGGCGGTAACAATGGAACCAAATGGGATCCCCGTTTTGACACCTCTAACCCTGACTATGTAAATGAGCGTAATCGCTTTGGCTGGGTCGTAGAAATTGATCCCTCAGACCCCGATGCCAAGCCGATGAAGCGCACTGCCATGGGTCGCTTTAAGCACGAAGGTGTTGGTATGGTCGTCGGTAAAAGTGGCCGTGCTGTAGGCTACATGGGCGATGACCAGCGCTTTGACTACTGCTACAAGTTTGTGTCTGAGGGCAACTGGCGTTCGATGTTGGCCCGTGGCAAGCATCCCTTGGATTACGGTAAGCTCTACGTTGCGAAGTTCAACGACGACAATACCGGCGTGTGGATGGAAGTCACCTACAGCAATCCGGTTATTCGGGATGCTGTAGATGAAAACGGACAGACCCTGTTCCGCAACCAGGCAGATGTCCTATGTTTCTGTCGTGTGGCCGCTGATCTCTTGGGCGCAACTCCCATGGATCGTCCTGAGTGGGTTGTTCCTGCACCCAGCGGTGAGATGGTTTGGGCGTTGACCAATAACAGCCGACGGACAGAAGCGGATGCCGTGAATAAACTGGCTCCTAACGCTGACGGTTACATTCTGAAAACGCGGGATTCCGATAATTACACTGGCACTACCTTCACTTGGGAGCACTACATCTTCGCTGAAGAGACTCATAACGATGAGCGCTCATTCAGCGATCCGGATGGCCTCTGGGTGGATCCCGATGGTCGTCTGTTCATCGAAACCGACGGTGGCCAGAAGAATGGGCTCCAAGACCAGTGTTTGGTCGCTGATGTAAACGATCCGACCAATATTCGTCGTCTCTTTGTTGGTGTGAGCGGTGATGAAATTACCGGTGTCGCCCATACTCCTGACCGGAAGACGCTGTTCATCAATACCCAGCACCCCGGTAACGGTGACCCTTCGGCAACCAACTTCCCGGCACCGACGGATGGTGTCACCATTCCTCGTGACTGCACAATTGTCATCACGAAGAAGGATGGCGGCATCGTTGGTTCCTAGTGTCTGATCGACGGAAACTCAAGCCTTCAGAGGTTATGAGCTAAAGGTCTAAAAAAACAGTGGGGGAAGTCATTGACTTCCCCCACTGTTTGATATATCAGCTAAAGGATGATTTCTAGTTAATAGGCACCTGTAGCTTTTGATTCGCGATCGCCTACTTTCTCGCAGCATCCTCAAGCTTAAAGAGCATTTAAATTTGAGTTTCCTGATCCTTGAGGAAAATCGGTAATTTTCTGGCGGAAACCCTTTATCTAGGAATCAAAAATATTGTTTAACATGCTTGCCCTGAGTTATTAGGGTCGGTGTGGCTTTTGGTGTCGCTTGAAGACTCAATCTTTCATCAAAATCTGCACCATTACTTCTGTTGCATTCGGCAGCAAACGTTCATACTATATATTTCCTTGGGATCAGCAAACCTCTAAATTTAAGGGTTGTCGCTCAGCCTGCAAAAAAGGAAAAACCATATTATTATTGACGTAAAACCAGATTAAATCTGGATTATGTGATCTAAAATACAAACTTATCCTCCTTTTTTTGGAGTTCTAAAACCAAAATAATTTTCGACAACTAGATGAATCGATAGGTTGTCTAAAAGACGGTATTATGCTGTTTGATAAAGATCGCTTGCACCGGCAAAAAAGCGGCTTGTCAAAGGCTAGAAAGCCTATCGTTTACATAGGCTTAAACGAAGAAGCCTCAGGATTATGAAGCTTCTTTGAAGTAACTCAATATACCTTGTTTTACTAAGTAAGCATTCATAAACTAATCGTGTGAGTTTCGCACTTTATTTCCCTAGGTGGTTTTATGAAATACTTGGCAATTGCTGCTGCGGCAGCTGCTGGTTCACTGGCGATCGTTGCACCTGCAAACGCAGCTCTTTTCAGCTACGACATCAGCTACACTGGCTTCTTTGAAAGTGAAGGTGGTGGTTCCATCCTGGGTTCCATCCTCGCGCCCACTGGTGCCGCTGACGATGGCTTCATTGCTATTGACGAGATCGATTCTTGGTCTTGGGATTGGACTGGCAACAGCTTCGTATCGCCTTTCTCCATCTCTTCGGATGATGCGGGTGCCGAAATCCAGTTTGGCGATGGGTTTGATGTTGCCGGTGGTTCTAACTTGCCTGAGGATGGCGACGACCAAGGTACTTTCGTCGGTGGCATGGAAGGCGAGTTTCTTCTCGATCTCGAGTTCTTGATCGTTGAAGACAACACCACTGCTTTCCCCTTTGGTGGTGATTCAACCTTCGGTGATGCCTTCGCCACAGCTGCTAGCGTCTCTGTCAGCGACCCCACTGTAATTCCTGAGCCTGCAACTGTGCTCGGTCTACTAGCGTTGGCTGGTATGGGTGCAACTCTCAAGCGCAAGCAAGCTGCGTAAGTGCAGACTTGACATATGTCTGACTTGGTATGAGTGGTAAGAGAGCTCCTTCTGATATTAGAAGGAGCTTTATTTTTTAAGCGCGGCGTTTGGCACCGCAACTTGCGCTACGGCACTATACGGCTCGCGGTATTTCAAGTAAGGCTGTCAAAGTTTTCCAGCAGCGATTTTCTGAGCTTTATCCTATCGTGGCGATCGCTCCACCGCAGGTAAATCAAAAGGTTCAACGACTAACAGCGGCGATCGCGTGGATGTTTGCTCCAGTGCGTCTGTGGGAAATCCTAGTAAGCTCCCGGCACTGAAGGAGGGCGCTATCCAGGTGATCCACACGTCTATATTGGGCTGCTCCTGCCATCCTGTACGAGGCGCATTAATGGCAAACAAGGGAAGGATTTGGCCATTGCGCTGCGCTGAAACAATGACTTCAACCTCTGAAACGGCTGCGTCTTGGGCAAGTGTGGATTCAATCGCTTGCTCAGCCAGGTTTTTAGTCTGTTGATAGACAAAGTTATGGTCGGTTTGACCATCAACATCAATCGTGAGCTCTACCGGAAGCGCCTGCGCTGTAGCATGACCCCAAAACAAGAGACTGGAGCTCAATAGGCCGATCAATAAAGCTCTGGAGTCCCAACATGTCCGTTTACCAAGAAACGATGGCCGCAAAGCGGGCATCAGTGCTTTGACAGAGAGAGAACATTCACGCATTTTCTGGTTGATCACAATGTTTTGCCGCAGACATTTGAGCGATCGCTAGCCGTATCCAAGCGACATACTAAGAATACGGTAGTGTTCTAAACCTGTGGTTAGGATTGCTAGCTTGTTTTGAGGGCGCGAACTCTAAAAAGATTCATCCACGGGTCTGGCGTACTGATGTCTTTGCTGAGTGAACATTCGTCGCTTAAATATGAAGGCTTCAACGGCTGACTGCGGATTTATCCATCTCTTAAGGGGTTTTTAAGCTGTCATTCTTTCCACTAGATAGCGTTTGAACTGCACTTCTGCGCGTTTAACAACCTCGGTGTCGTACACCCGAAACCCAAACTTTTGAAAAAGGCCCAAGCTAAACTCACTTGCTTCGGCATACAGGCGAGGAATCTTTTGGGCTTGTGCGTAGTCCATTACCGGGTTCATCAGGGCTGAACCAATGCCTTGACGGAGGCGATCGCGGCGCACGTAGGCCGAGGCCACATGTCCCGTTTTGCTAATACCGGCAAAGCCAACAATGCCAGTAGCGTCCTCCATAACGAAAGTCGTGACGCTCAAAATGAACTGACGAAAGGCTGGCGTATCGGCTCCGGAAGCAGCCCAGGCACGAGTTTGCTCAAGGGAGTAATACTGTGGCCCATGGGTGCAAACAGTTTGATGAAACAGGGTCGCTAATTCAGGAATATCAGTTATTTGAGCAATACGGATCGACATGGGGATTCTCCCAACTATTGGGGTTTGTGGGCAACGAGTACGGCATGGGCAGGTGGCAGTTGAAAGTCGCCATCGCTAGGCGCTGTCATTATTGAACGATCAAGTCTCTGTGCAGAGAACGTTTCAGCCCCTAGCTAGTTTTACAAAGTGGGCGCGGTAATGTTGATACCGCCAGCATTCTGGCTTTAATTGATGACGCGCTCTAGTGGTCTGTCAGTTTTCAATTTGGAGGTTGGGTTAGCCCCCGGCGTAACCCAACGTAATTCTGGTCTCTGTTGGGTTTCACTGTGTTCTACCCAACCTACGCACAACCCACATTTTCAATGTTGACGCTGCCCTAGGCTGAATGGAGACCTCAAACCCAATTTGGCGTAGGTCATGAGCGATCGCTTCAGCGGGCCAAAGTTTGAGAGGGTGAATTTCGTCATTCTGATGGCAATGCGACTGTGGGGTCATGGTAGTTCCCAAACGTGAAAAAACAGGGTTGTTCTGGCGTCCATACGACCATCTCGGCAATTTCCCGATTGCGACCTAGGTTCGACATACCAAACCTCTATCGCTGGGAGATTAATCCTGATGGCACGCTACCGTAACCACTTACCGCAGATGGCAGGCGACTTGTTTTTGACCGATGGCGGCCTGGAAACAACGTTGCTTTTTCAAGAAGGTCTACATTTTCCGGAGTTTGCCGCCTTCGATTTGCTGCAAGATGCCTTCGGGTATGAGGCACTGCGTAAGTATTTTGGAACCTATGCTGAACTCGCTCAAACCTACAAGGCAGGCTGTGTTTTAGAGAGTGCCACGTGGCGTGCCAGCCCTGATTGGGGCGAGAAGTTAGGTTACTCCCAATCGGCACTCGCGGAACTCAATCACACCGCGATCGCGCTGCTACATGAGATTCGAGCTGAATATCAAACAGCCTCGACCCCGGTGGTCATCAGCGGTTGCATTGGCCCCCGAGGGGATGGCTACAGCGCCACCGACATTATGGGGGCCGGGCAAGCTCAGGCTTACCATACCTTCCAATCCTCCATCTTTCAGGAAGCGGATGCCGACCTGATTACCGCTATCACCATGAACTACACCGAAGAAGCGATCGGGATTGTCTGGGCCGCTCAGGACTATGATATGCCCGTCGTCATTTCATTCACGGTAGAAACCGATGGCTGTTTGCCGACAGGACAATCTTTGCAGGCAGCGATCGCCCAAGTCGATAGGGCCACGAACGGCTATCCCAGCTACTACATGATTAACTGCGCTCATCCGCTTCACTTTGCCCATATTCTGTTTACACAAGACCCTTGGCTCAAAAGGATTGGGGGAATTCGGCCCAATGCCTCCATCAAAAGTCATGCCGAGCTAAACGAAGCCGAAGAATTAGACGAAGGGAATCCCCAAGAACTGGGCATGCAGACCGCTGCCCTGCAAGATAAGCTGCCCAACTTACGCGTTTTAGGCGGCTGTTGTGGTACCGATCATCGGCATGTGGCAGAAATTTTTGTCAGCTTTCTCAAGGCCTCGCAACAAGGCATCTATGCTCCCAATTCGGGGTCTTCGCAAGCTGCCTAGTGGTCTATCAAGCCTCACTGTGCTGAGACAATTTCCGGGGCTGGTGCGGCAAAGCGGTCTCTAATCCTTGTTCCACTAATCGTTGCTGGAGATTGGCGACCGTGTTGCAATGACAACGAAAGACCTAGGCGACCGTCTCATCTGCCCAACCCGATCCACTCACATCAATCGTCAACAGAGTATTGGCGCGTCTGATCTTATAGGTAGCACTTTTGCTGCTCGAAACAATATACTTGCCATGTGATGAATTGTAACGAAGAACTCGCTGCCGTGCAGTCATGACTTCTCCCAGGACTTACGCATCAGCCCCCTGTGTCCACCAGTTCTCGTGGATACAGGGGGCTGATGCCTTTCAAGTTTGGGATCCGGGGACCATTACTGGATTCAACTGCGTACGTTCTGGCCAGCTTACTTGGGCAAATGACACTCACATGCCCAAGCCAATTTTCCAGCCCGTCTCACGCCTGTTGGCTTCAAGCTAATTTACGACGGGCCACGATACCTGCTGAACCCACAAGCAACAGTCCCGCAATGCTAGCTGGCTCAGGAATAGAAGCTGCGGTTTCGCTAGTTGCGGCATTGATTTGAGCGCTGCCCACAGCAGCCCCAATCAATGCTGGATTACCTAGCACGCCACTTAATTCCTCAGAGACTAACAGTTCGCCATCAATGGTGAGGTTTTCGCCATCAAAGCTTGGAGCCACTCCGGCAATATCAAATAAAACTGCACTGGTTGTCAGTAAATCCTGCACAAAGAAACCCGTTGCGCCTGTTGTTTCATCAACACGAGTGGCATCAAAGCCGATGGAAAAGTCGCCGACCGCAAGCTCACCATCCGTACCACCATTAAACTCAACTCCACCTGTGTGCTCGATGGAACCGCCTAACAACGTAAATCCGCCTTCATCGCTGAAGGAAAAATCTGTTTCAGGCGTGATCGTAAAGCCAACTAAAAAGTCATCGGAGACAGGCGGTTGAACCTCTCCTACGGTACCTGTCAGGTCTAAACCAACCGTACTGAGTGTATCGACATCTAGAAATACACTGGTAACGCCAGAATCTACAACAAAATTCGCAGCTTGAACTTCTGTAGACGTGAAAATAGTTGAAGTAAGTGCAATAGTAGCCGTACCTAGCAATGTCGGTAATAGATTAAACTGCATACCAAAAACCTCACTGAAATTTGGCTGAACTCGGATCAGAAATAACTTCGGATCTACCTACTTCCACACCCATCAAGCTTCCGATGGAGCATCTCATCAGGAAACTTGTTCGCCGTAATAGCTCATTGCAAAAGGCGATGAGCTATTACAAAAGGCGCTTATCCTTTTAAGCAAAAGTTGTCAGAAGTAGGCTTCTGTTGGAATTTACGGAGATCGAAAAGGAATGGATTTAAAGTTGGAAAAATAGTAGAAATTGCGCTTAAACCTTATCCAACTGGGAACATGTCAGGTTTGCAGATTCCTGAATAGCCCTCATCCCCCAACCCCTTCTCCCAATATTGGGAGAAGGGGAGCAAGCATTTTGAAGTCCCTCTCCCAAGCTTGGGAGAGGGACTTAGGGAGAGGGTTCGAAAGTGACATGCTCCCTATCCAACTTGAACCCGAGAGTTCTGCGTGTACAGAATGTAGGCTTATCAAGATCGTGTGATGCCTGTTGTCATGGCCGATGCTGAAAGATCAGTTGGAGGAATGGCGGCTATGCCACCCCAACAGCGCTCTGAGGATCCAGTCCCCCGTTGGACTCTCAAGCGCCTGGTTTGATAGGTGAAAGATACCTTTGCCATTGACTGTAGCCAAGAGACCCTGGACAAAGTCTGCAAGGCGTTGGGCTTTTCTGGGGGCGAGCCCGAAAACTGCTAAATAAAGCTAATCCGGAGTGGGGTATGCGAGCAAGGCATGAAGGACGGCCCAGAATTCCGAGGCTACACTGGGGGCAACCTGACGCAACATTGCCCCTATGACTGGATTTGAGCCGCTAATCGGAGCCGCCACTGCTGGCCTCACAGGCCTGATTGGGAACGTCATTAAAGAGAAGGGCGGTGACCTGCTGAAGGGAGCGGATATTGACCTGGGTCGTGGTCGGGCCTTTCAGCAGGCGATTCAGAGGTATGTGCGACGCTATGCCGATCGCCACGGCACCCTGAAAGTGGCCTGTGTGCGCATGGATAGCCCAGTCAAGCTGGATGAGATTTACACCGCTGTGCAGCTACTGCCGCGATCGGCCCTGCGCTATTACGAATCCACTGAATCCCTTCAGGAGCTATTTCGGGAAAGTGGCAAGCGGGGCTTTAGTTTTCACGATGCTGAGAAGAAGCAAGGCATTGAGGTGGCTAATGAGCAGCAATACCTGATGGTGCTAGGTGGCCCAGGGGTGGGGAAGTCCACGTTTTTGCGGAAGATGGGGCTGGAGGCACTGCGGCGTCAGGCCATCATGACCAACGCGCAAAATAACCTGGATTCCTTGAAACCGCAGAAACAGTACTACAGCCACGACTGCATTCCCGTCATGCTGACGCTGCAAAAGTTTGACTCGCGGGATCGCACCCTCAAAGATGTCATTGCTCAGGAGTTTGAGGATTGCGGTTTTCCGAAAGCTCAGGAATTTACGGAGCTGTTTTTGCAAAGTGGCAAGCTGCTGGTGCTGTTAGACGGCCTTGATGAGGTGCCGACGGAAGCCCTCAATCACGTCATTACCGAAATTGAAAATTTGGTCGACCGCTATGACGACAATCGGTTTATTGCCTCTTGCCGAGTGGCGGCCTACACCTTTGGCGGTTTCAAGCGCTTCAATGATGTGGCCATGGCCGCGTTTGAAGATGAGCAGATTGAACGCTTTATCCGCAACTGGTTCCAGAAACCCCGCGATATTGAAACTGGAACTGCCCAACGCTGTTGGGAACTGCTGAGCAGCCCCGACTACAAAGCAGCGAAGGAATTGGCCCAAACGCCGCTGCTGCTGACATTGTTGTGTGTGATTTATGACGAGTTCCAGGATTTCCCCAAAAACCGCCACAAAGTCTATGGCGAAGCCCTGGATGTGTTGTTGCGTAAGTGGGCTGCGGAAAAGCGGTTGCAAAAAGAGCCCATCTATCAGCAGTTCGGCAGTGACTTAGAGCTGGAATTGTTATCGGAAGTTGCCTACACCAGTTTTGTGGATGATCAGCTCTTTTTCTCGAAGCAGATGCTGCTGGATCAAATTCGTGACTTTCAGGCAGAAAATGAAAATGCACCGAACTTGGATGCAGGCAAAATCCTGCAAGAGATTGAAGTGCAGCAGGGGATTTTAGTAGAACGTTCCCGCGATGCCTATTCCTTTTCGCATCTCACATTCCAGGAATATCTGACGGCAAAATGCATTGTAGACAATCAAAAAATAGATCAGCTGGTGCGGGATCATCTGACAGATCAACGTTGGCGCGAAGTGTTTTTGCTGGTGGCGGGTTTGGCTCCGGGGAAACGAGGCGCGGAGAGCCTGTTGCTAACTATGGAAACTACAGCTCGTCAGCTCTTGACAGGTGAACGCCTACGCTCCTTAGTTGACTGGGCCGACCGGGAAACGCAGAACTCACCGGGTCAACAGAAACCACCCGCCAAGCGGACAGCAGCCCTTGCCCTTGCCCTTGCCCTTGACCTTGCCCGTGCCCGTGCCCGTGCCCTTGCCCTTGCCCTTGACCTTGACCTTGCCCTTGAACTTGCCCGTGCCCGTGCCCTTGCCCTTGCCCTTGCCCTTGACCTTGCCCTTGCCCGTGCCCTTGACCTTGCCCTTGACCTTGCCCGTGCCCGTGCCCGTGCCCTTGACCTTGCCCGCGAGTATCTGAAATTAGGAATCTTTGAAACTGAAAGAATGGAGCGTTTAATTCAGCAGTTAGAATCGCTTGATTCTGACAAATACTATTATAAATCAGCAATAAAAATTTGGCATAATTCTCTTAACTTAAGTGTTGATTTGCTAGCTATTTCAGAAGCAGAAATTAAGGCGCTAACGGATTATTTTTACGTAGCAGAATTAATGATTCGCTGCAAGGAGGCGGCTGTGCGGGTATCGTCGCAGGTGTGGGAAGGCATTGAGGGGAACATGTCAGGTTTGCAGATTCCTGAATAGCCCTCATCCCCCAACCCCTTCTCCCAATATTGGGAGAAGGGGAGCAAGCATTTTGAAGTCCCTCTCCCAAGCTTGGGAGAGGGATTTAGGGTGAGGGTTCGAAAGTG
>JBCBSJ010000015.1:0-48590 GCA_039819245.1 Cyanobacteria bacterium J06638_20 | reverse complement strand
TGGTCAGCAGCAGCAGATCATTCACCAGGCGGTTCATCTGCTGCAGCTCGTTGGTGATGAGTGCGATCGTTTCGGACTGTTTCTCAGGGCGGTAAGCCAAGGTTTCAAGCTGCCCCTGGATCACCGTGATCGGCGTCCGTAGCTCGTGACTCACATCCCTGAGAAATTCTTGCTGCCCGTCAAAGGCATCTTGCAGGCGATCCAGCATATCGTTGAAGGTGGTGGTCACCGCCGTGATTTCATCCGACCCCTGGGTCGGAATCCGCTGGCTCATGTCTGATTCTGTGATTTGACGGGCAGTTTGATTCATCAGCCGTAGGGGTCTGAGTAGCCGTCCTGCCGTTGTCCAGGCGACGATAAAAAAGCCACCCAGCACTGCCACCGAGACCTTGAGAACCAATCGGATGGCACTCGTGCCGGATTGATAGGCAATGGTTTTATCCTCAATCGCCACAAAAACACCGACGGGCTCGTCACCGACCATCAACGGATCGGCAACATAGGTCACATTTCGATTCGCACCGTTTAATCGCTGTTGCTGGGGCGTTTCCAGGGTTGCCCATGTAGCCAGCAGGTCAGGGTCGCGCACGAGCCAGTCTGGCAAGGGACGGCTGGAGCGATAAAACTCACCGTCGACAAAGGTGACAACCCACTCATTCTCCGTAGGGACATAGTCCGCCAACACTTGGTCAAAGAGGACAAGGACATCCTGCCGGGTCGACTGCTGGGTCACGAGAGAATCCGCGGCTCGTTGGAATCGTTCCACCTCTTCGGCAAGCGCGACCTCTGCTTGGCTGTAGAGGCGATCGCAATAAATCTGCCGCGTTACCCAAATGGCAATCCCTGTGGTGGAAACCGCCAGTAAGAAGTACCAGACCAAGAGTCGGGTGCGAAAGTTGCGGAAGGACATAAACCACTCAGACACTCGTTTCATCGTACCGATTCCTCAGAGTAGCGGGAAGGCGATGGTGCGGAGGTAGGTGCAGTTGTCCGATAGTCTAAGCTCAAAGGCCCCGACCCGTAAGCCGTCACCATCAACAAGCCTCCAATAATGGCCAGATTTTTCATGAACTGGCCCAGTTGGGTGGGATCAGCGACGAAATTGTGGAACACCAAGGTTGCCGGGATTAAAAATGCGAGCAATAGTCCGGCTCCAATGCGGGCTTTGTATCCCACGATCAAGGAGATGCTGCCCACAAAGAGAAAAAGAATGGTGAACACCGTGACAAGGGGAGCTAACGGCAGCCCCGCCCCAGCGATCTGGCCCTGGGTTGCAGCGAAATTGGAGATTTTGCCAACACCGCTGTGGAGGAAAATCACAGCGATCGCCGTACGAGCAATCAGCGGAATATACTTTTGAACGTTCATGGGGATGGCCTCCTAATGGCAATGGTAGACAAATTGAATCGGTGAATGGGCTGATTTTGTAAATGGGAACACACAACAGCGAAAGATTCACGTCAAACATTAGGTGAACGTTTGGACAGGAAAACCTGACGCTTCATCACCTCAAAACGGGTTGGCTGACTTCGTGAGCGCGAGGGATTGGGACGACTGAGCCGAGGATATGGATGTTTGTGGACTGGCCGAGGTTAACGACAGAATCAGGCGAATGGCGCGATCGCCACGACTGTAGCCATGCAGCCAGTTCAACAGCACCATCAACCGATTGCGGAATCCTGGCAGATACACCAGATGCACACTGAGCCACATCAGCCAGGGCAAAAAACCCGTCAGCAGGAATGGTCCGATCTTGCCCACTCCGCTGTAGCCGCCGATAATCGCGAGACGACCTTTGTTCAGATAGCGAAAAGGTTTGGGCGCTTTACCTCGGAGCTGCCGACGGATGTTGCGAGCCGCGGTAACTCCCTGTTGCAAGGCTTCTGGGGCAACCCCTGACAGGGGTTTACCGTTCTGCTCAGCATGGGCCAGATCGCCGATCGCATAGACATTGTCGTGGTCGATTAGTTGCAGCGTTGGGCGTATCTTGAGCTTGCGTTTCCGTGCAGTTGGAGGCTCAGTCGTCGCAGTCGGCATGGCCGCTTCCAATCCTGCCGCCCACACTACCGTTCCCGTCGGCAGCATAGACCCATCAGAAAAGTCAAGGGCATCCTCGGCCACACGGCTCACCCGCGCTTTGAAGTGAACTTTGACACCAAGTTGGCGCAGCTTGCGGGTGGTGTAGCGTCCCAGGCAATCGGGCAAATCGGCCAACAGATTCTCGCCCGACTGCACCAGCACAATCTGCATGTCTTGCCAGTTCAGCCCAGGATAGTCGCGCTTGATAGCCTGCTTCAGCTCAACGAGCGTCCCCGCCATCTCGACCCCCGTCGGGCCGCCTCCGACGATAACCGTAGTCAGCAACTGCTGTCGGCGTGCGGGGTCGCGCTCCTGTGCCGCTTGCTCAAACCGATGCAGGATATGGTGACGCAGCGCGACAGCATGCTCCATCGTCCGCAGCGGAAAGGCATAGTCTGCCGCTCCAGGGACACCCAGAAACTGAGTCTGGCTTCCGGTCGCAAGCACCAGGTAGTCGTAGGAAAGAGCGGCATCGCCAATTTCGACCACCTGATGATCAAAATCGATGCGCTGTACGTTCGCCATTAAAAAGCGGGTACGCGGCGCACGGCGCAAAACAGTCCGGAGCGGATAGGCGATACTTTCGGGTGCAATTTGGGCGGCGGCGACCTGATAGAGCAACGGCACAAAGGTGTTGTAGTTGTTGCGGTCAATCAACAACACCTCGGCACCGCTATGGGCAAGAGACTGAGCCGCCTGCATGCCGCCGAAGCCAGCGCCAACAACAATGGCCCTAGGAGAACGGGATGGGGGAGATTGCATGATTCGAGTGCGTTGAAAGGGTTAAGTTGATGATTCTTAGCATCGCGAATCACAGCACATCTTTCCTGAATCTAAGCTGAAAAAAAATTCAGGTTGGGGAACGATCATTTCCATAACCTGTCACCAAGCATAGACGGAGAGTGCAAGCTACTCTCAACTATTCCAGAGCGTAGGTATTTTAAGATGGAGCATGACTTATGCTGAGTACACTTTTGACTCTAGCAATGGTTACTTAGACGCTGATGAATCCCAGGGAATTCAATACGCCTCTTACAGCAGACCTGAAAATATATACCACAGAGCAATATAAATTTTTTACCGAACTACTGTTAAGCAGTTTCCAAAAACATCGGTTTCATAACCATAAGACTGAATATAAAGAACATAGATACCATAGAGGGTAAAGTGTAAGCAGTTCATTCATTGCACCCTGGAACAATTATCTCAGAAGAGATGGATAGTCTGTCATGGATCAAGGACTCCGAAAAACTATTCCCCAGCATATATACAGTATGGCTACTGGAGTATTGTCAATGGCCAACTATACTTCTCACATCTGTAGTTCTGTTGGTTTCGGTAAATGTTCAGAATTGTCAGTTATTCATGCTGCACATGCAGTTGAGCTATTCGTGAAAGCACGGATCGCACAGGAGCATCCAATGCTCCTATTCAAACAACCACCTTGATCCACCTGATCCTAGTCCATCAAAAAGAGTGCCTTGGTATTATTGCCCTAGAGCACTATCTGAGTTTAAGTTGACAACATTGAATCTAGCTTTGATGAATGGCGTACTAGAGTACTTGAAGCCTGACTCTAGTATCATGAATACGGAAGCGGAGATTCTTTTTAGTGGAATTGAGCCAACTTCGACAGGCTTCAATGAAAGACAAGCTTTTAGGCATTACCTGAAGTCCCTAAAAGTTCAATGCTATCAAGTCACTCAAAAATCTTTCGACGATGCATTGAAGGCAAATAGGGAGATCTTGAACAGTGCCGAAAATCTACTTTCATCCTTAGACTCATTGAGCATCAGGGATTCACAGAGAGACTTTAGTAAAGCGCTCGATTCAAATAGAGGGGCGTTAAGCTATCTTGAAAACACACGAGGAGCTGTGCTGCGACGAAAATGGAATCAACTAGTTTGAACTATGAGACAAGATGAAAAACCTCAAACGAATAAAAACTCACCAGCCTACATCCTCTTGTCTTAGAAGAAGCCTTGGGTGTATTTATGGGAAAAAACCAAGACAAAGAGCACAAGCAAAACAAACAAGAGTTAGACATTTAGATACAGATAGCGTTCCAAGTAATAAATCTGTTTGAGTGTACTAAAAAATCTCTGAGGCCTCTTAACGAGATTTCAGGGGTTTTAGTCTATAGGTTTGTTAAGTATGCAATTCCTGTCAATTAAATACCTTAAACGCTGGAAGAGCAATGAATGGAAAAGCGATCGCCTTTAGGATTTGCCGCCCTTACCCTTGAGTAGGTTTTCTGTGGTACCCAGCTTCTGAGGTATTGTTAGTGGAAATTGGCCTGGTGGAACTCTTCATCCCCTGCAAAAACAACGACTTGATTTAACGGCGGCTTGCAAGCTCTGTTACCAAGTTCGCCAAAGCCGCCGCCGTCGCCGCCTGAGATTCGGTAATGTTAGCAACTCGCTCCAACTGCTGTTCGATTCGGGTCAGGCGATCGCTTGTATCCCTGACGTAGACGGTTAGCAATTCGGACAGATGGCCGAGCTGCTGGTTAGTTGCCTCTACCCCTGTGGTGAGGGAGGCAACAGCAGCAGTCAACTTATCCATGCGCTCGGTCAGGCGAGCATCTAATTCTTCTAGGTTTGTCATAGTTTTGGGGCTGGTAACTAAAAGATTCTACTATGCACTTTCAGCGCGCCCAAAAGCAACAAAAGGGGTCGCTGGCATCGAAACTCTGCCTCGCGCCATGCTAATTCCCCAACAAAACTGTGATCACGTGATCACAGTTTTGACCCTAATTTACCGGAAGATCACCCTAAAACCTCGCATCTTCGTCACACCTGATATATTCTTGGGCATCAGAGCTTACCTGACGACAGAAGAGCCAAAGCCTTTATTGATAAGCTTTTTGAGGGGAATGGACGTAACTGGACTCGAACCAGTGACCCCCACGATGTCAACGTGGGAGGTATAACAGGTAAAAATCCTGTCGGGAAAGGGTTGTGAGCTTTGGTGATTTTGTGGCGCTCCGTTTTGCGCTCCGCAGGGCGATCGCTGCTAGAATGTAGCTGTTGCACAGTGAGCGCCCACTCCCGTCAAAGTAAAGCAACCACTTTGTTGTTTTGTGTGGGAAGCTGTTGACCTCGACAGACTGATCTTGGACGCGCCCAACCATGGGCAGCAGGGCACCAAGATACGCAACGCCAACAGAATTAAGCAATCCCAAGGTGAACGGGATCAGTCCCCGCAAGGGGCGCGTCGGTGAGCGGAGAGCCGAGCCAACCCTAGATTTTGCTGACTGGTTGATAGGTGAGGCTAGTAAAACCAGCAACCCAAGCTCGAAGGGCAAATAAGAGAGCCACCCCACGGGATTCTAGATTCTCCCGTGGGGTTTGTTTTGCTTGGGCTAAATACTCTCTTTGGTCAAATAGTATCGATTGGCGAGGCGCTAGATTTTGCAACCTAGGCGAATGAATTGCAGTTTTAGTCTGTATTTTGCAATTCGGTTAGAGGGGCGCGATCGCCACCCCCACGTCATAGATCCCATCCCCAGTAAAATCAGCCGCCCCACTAGCTGCCCCCGTGCTTAGTTCTCCCAGGATCAGTAACACAATGAGGTAATCACCGGGGCTGCTGACGTTCAATGTTCTGGATGCGCTGAGAGCTTGCCCGGTCTCAAGAATGCCATCAATAGTATCGCCTCCTGCCAATAACTCACCAAGCGGGAATATAGAGAGTCCAAAGTCTCCCCCTTGATATCCAAAACCTTCGATTAATCCGGGGAATAGATCGCCAAAAATAAAGAAGCCCGAGTTTAGCCCAATATATTGAGGCACAAAATTATCTCGTGACTCCACCCGATCGGCGTACAGGATGTTGCGTTGATCGGGTGGCAGTGCGTCATAGTGCGATCGCGCCGCTGTTCTAAGCGCTTCCATACTGGTGTAGGTGGGTTGAGAGGGCGATCGCACCCAGGGCAAAACAGAGATAAATAGCTGTGGATAAACGCCCAGGCCGTTTGGCGTGATTGTCGCGTCTACTGTGATTTGCTGCGGAGCCGTAAAGCTGCGTTGCGTTGCGTAGGTAGCGTTGACGTACTCAATCGGCTGGCCGTTGAAATCTAGCCCAGAGGTAGCGACCGGAGCCGAGCGGAACCGCAGGCGGAAATCGCCCGTAGTTTCTAGCAGCGTGCCCTGGAACGTATCCCCAAACCACAAGACAGGGGTTGAGTAGATGCGGCCTCGACGGCGCGATCGCCTAGCAGGGGCTTGCCTGCCCAGCGTCCGCACAACGCCCCCCTCACTCACTCTCAGTACCGGATCGCCGACGGCGGGGGCACCATCGCCGATCATGCGTCCGGCAGGGAGGATGGTACCAGATTGATCCGTGACTACATGCCCCCCATCCTGTATCCCGCCGTAATAGTGTGCGGGTGGTGGTGGTTGACGATCGCACAAATACTGGAGATTATTTTGGTCGAGGAGTCGCTGGAGTTCCTGGGAGGCATCTAAAACCATGCCGGAGCCACCCCATTAGATCGTGAGGCTATCCCAATCTGTCCAATGGCAGGGACTCCAGCGGTTTGCACACGAATGGATAGCTCTCCACCTGACAACCGTTCTGCTGTGTAGCCACCGTCACCGATCCCTTTGTATCGGACAAGGAAGCTATTGTCCGATCGCTGTTGGGTCGAGAGGGCGATCGCTTGGTTGGATGCCATCAAGCGGTTGAGTTCATCTATTGCGTTCATCTTTTACCAGCGCAAAGTAGTGATTGTTTTTACAGCCCCACGTCCAGCGATCTTCTTTGCCTTGGACAAGGACGTTACCGCAGATAGGGCATAGCCCCTCACTGATAATTGCAGTTTGATCGCGGGTAAGAGTTTCGCCAATCTTGATGTTTGTCATCATGCCGCCACCGTCTGATTCCAGTCGAGATCACCAGCAGCAATCTTAAACGGGTTTCCGGCTTGCACCTGTCGAGGTGTGTTGAGCGATCGCATCGCCCAACAATTACCGCCAGAGCCAGAATCCCATAGCGCAACACCTACGATGGTTTGCGTTGTTCCAAATGCGGCTGTCTGGAAATCAATGCCCGTGGTTTTGACAACCGTTGCGGTTCCCGTGGCATCCGGGAAGGTTGTGTCATTATTGGCATAACCGACCCTGGCCACCCCGGTTGCCTGAGTGCCTGTACCCGCCGCCGCGTCGCTGATTGCGGTCAATACGGCGAAATGATAAGTGGTAGGGGGGTTAAGGGCGGCGCCGCCGAATGCGGAATCCAGGATCCGGGCAATCGCAAACGTTGTCAGGTTTTGATGGGGGCTACCAGGGTTGGAGGTTATAGTGATCCCACCAATCGGGATGGTGTAGGGATTCCCAGAGGTGATTTCAACGGATGCAGACAGCTCTATAACTACCCAGCAATTGCCGCCAGTGGCCGCATCGAAGATCGCGATACCTACAACTGTTTGAGTCGATCCAAGGTTGGTGGTCTCGACCTCAATCCCTGTTGTTTTTGTGACAGTGGTAGTCCCCGAGGCATTTGGAAAACTGGTGCTGTTATTCGCTACTGATACCCTAGATACCCCGGACGCCTCAGTAACAGATCCGGCATCAGCATCAGCGACTGCTGTCACTGGAATAACATGCCAGTTCGTTGGCGGGGTGAACGTGTCACCACCCCAGACGCTATTGGCAATCGTGGTGCGGGCATAGGTTGTTAAACTCATGGGCTAGGAAGCTTAGTTTCCCCGAGGGTTCCTAGACATTTCGCTCAAACGCGGTCATTAATGTGGCGATCGCCCCATTAAAAGCGCTGTGGTCGCCTGTGGCGATCCCCTTGCCGCCCAACGCATAGCACCCAAGCGACGCGGTTGAGAAATTAGCAAACGTACTAGCTTGTCGCTCTACGAAAATTGGCATCTCCTGATCTGGCAGCACCCCAGATGGGGTAGCGGTCGTGTCTTCCACTGTGCCGTTATAGGCCAGTTCTAGATTAGTGTTGCTGTTGCGATTACCCATGATCCACCCTGTGGCGGCGGGGCTATCGTTGACGCGATCCGGGGTGCTGAGTGAATAAATCTCAACAAACCATTGCCCCGCGAACGTCAGCATCCCGTACCGAGTGGTGGCGGTGGTTGTGTGCCGTACCGCAGACTCTACGACCCCAATAGATCGGACGTATGCCCCAATCAGCCCTTGAGTAGCATCCACATAGTCGGTAGACGGCGTAACACCAGTACCCAATCGACTGGAGCCGTCCCCGGTTATTCCAGTGGTGCGGCTGTAATCACCTGAGACAAAGCCGGTATTGGTTAGCGTCGCCGCCTTGCTAGACTCTCGAACCAGTTTGACTAGCGCCGTGGTCAACGTGTCCCCAGCGAACGGATAGAACTCGTAGACCGGGTACGAGTTGTCGTGTGCAGCAGGCGTGGAGGCGATCCAGTTGTTAGCGATCGCCGTTGTTAGCCAGCTTTCTAATGCCGTGCGATCGCCGCTCGACACATCACTCAGGCTAGCGCCCGCTGCCAATAAATCAGTGTCAAACTGGCTCATCCAGGCAGCGCTACCACCAGCGGGTGGACTTAAACCCCCTTCCCATTCAGTGGCGATCGTGGCCGAACCTGTTACCGCTGTTGATGTCGATCCGCCCCATTCAGTGCTGATGGTGGCTGAACCTGTTAATGCTGGAGTTGTTGACCCGCTCCATTCGGTGGTGAGGATAGCTTTGGAGCTCGGTTCTGCATACTCAGTACCACCCGCCCATTCGGTGGCGATAGTGGCCGCGCCTTCAGAAATAGGCGGGGCATAGTCGGTGGTGCTGCTCCACTCACTGGCGATAGTGGCCGAACCTGTGACGGTCTGAGTGTTGAGGGTCGATCCGCTCCATTCACTTGTCAGCATTGCAGAGCCATAGACCGCCCCGGACGAATCAGCGATGGTCGATCCGCTCCATTCACTATTGATGGTGGCACTCCCATTGCTGGGTGCTCTGCCAATAGTTGACCCGCCCCAGCCAGTGGTAAGCGTGGCCTCGCCCTGAAATGCGATACTGACTTGTGTTTGCGATCGCCACTGAGTCGTCAGCGTCGCTTTGGGGACAGGGCGATACGGCGGAGTTACAACTGTTTGCGAATCTTGTTGTGACACGGTGCCTAGCAATAGCCCATCGGCTCCATATAGCGAAGTGTCGCGAGTCAGCGCAAACGAATCACCATCTGCCAGATAGCGCCCGGTTACCCCGTTTGGCTCTACCCACTCCAGCACCAGCCCAGGCTGGTAGAAGGTGTTGAACAGCGAGGGTAGGTTGATTTGCCATTGAACGGGCTGCGATCGCCCATGAGTCAGGGCCCCCTCAGTATTGGCAATATCCTGAAGATCCGCGTCATTCTCGATTTGCAGTTTGAGCCGTAGACGTGCAGGCTTGGGGTCTTCCTCGCGGCTTTCGTACTCTGTCTCAGCGGTAACAGGTTCTATTTCTGGTTCGTTGGTGGGTTTGATTTGGGGAGCGGGGGGATTGGTCGTGTTGCTGTACTCCACCCATGTATTTGACTCACCCGTTTTCACGTCGGTAAATGATTCGGTTTTGGCGTAACCCTCTTTATATCGATCCCATTGACGATGCTCTTGTCTGCTAACCACCAGGACATCCTCTTCCCCCTCCGGCCATTCTTCCTCTGGCAACACTAGCTGAGCTGGTTCAAAGATCGTGAGAGATTCGGTCACGACTTGTCCATCCCGTACCTCCCAGTACCAGAGCTCACGCCGTGCGTCCATTAACTCAGTGTCAGCGTTGTACACGTTAGGGAGGATCAATCCCTTGGGAGCACGTGTCTTGGTGTCCCGTCCGGTCAGAACCTCAGTGCCGTCGATTGTGGTGTAGGTGTCTTGAGTTTCTGATCTAGAGGCTGTGATCAGGGTCAAACTGCCGGGGAATGCTAGAGGGAATAATGACCCTCGGCATTTTTCGACAATGACAATACCCGAATCGTCATCGCCATCGCTTGTGATCCGCTGATTAGCGATCGGCTCTTCGGAATCAATCGTGCGATCGCCTCCACGTCGTCTGAAACTCACGTTGAGCGCCGTCTTGTGTGCTGTCACCTCAACTTTGGCGGGTGGGATAGGGGCACCTTGTAGTGCCCGGTAGCTAATGGAATCAGCCTCAACGTTGAGGAATAGATCGGGGGAGCGATCGGGGTCTAATTTGATGGCACGCAAGTCACGGTTGCGATCGATCCACAGGTAATAGCCCTTTGCCAAGGCCAATAATCCCATTTGCTGGATAGCGGATCCGTCAACATTGGGGAAACGATAAAGCTGCCCTGGGAGGTCATCAATCAGCTCCGGTGCGCTGATTGATGATCCGAGTTTGTTGATGGCGGCTGTCCGCGGAACGGTGCCAACTACGCCGCGATCGGTGATTGTTGGAGGGTATTGGGTCAACAGCTCACGCTGCGCTGTTGCCAAGCCAGACGGAGGATCCAAGCTATCCAGGTAGGCCAAATCACAGCCAATCTCGATCCGAATCGGGGCCCCGCGATACACCGGGGGGACAGGTTGTTGCAGGATTCGCAGCGCCCCCCGGCAGAACCGGAACCATTCCCCGCCCTCTTGGATCTCGACCTCCAGGTATGCACCACGCTGCCATCGGTCGGGATTGAGCCGGGGGTCGAGTGATTCAGCTCCGCTGGGGATAGGATCTGATGGGTTGCCAATTGCCTGGGAGGTTAGAGTCAGTGTCCCTAGTGTTTTAATCAATCCCTGATCGGCGAACTTTGTATTTCTCACAGCCATCCCGCTATCATCGACTTGTAGCGTGATGATCAGCGGATTGGTTTGATCCGCATAGCTCAGGGTGAAGCGGGTTATTCTGCCGTAAGTAAAGGGCATTGGGGCGATCGCTGTTTTGGGGAGAGTTCCAGGGCGATCGCTGAGTTCACGCTTCGGCTGATTCTTCTAAGCTCTGCCTTGCTTTTTTCATGGCCTTGTATTCTTTATATTTGGCATCAATCAGTTTCAGTTGCCTAAGAATCTCCTCCTCCAGCGGCCTACCTTTATATTCGGCATGAGTATAGAACCAGAACAGATAGATCAATTGCTCTGCTCTAAAGGAGACATATAAAAGCCTGCCATATTTTGCTGACCCCTTTAAACCCGGCAAGTTTGCCCAGCGCATTTTGCGGAACTCGCCATCATCAGGCAGCCGAAATGCGCAGTTCCTTGGCAAAGGCTCTACCCGAGAACCCTCCTGATCTGGGCTATCTTGCAAGGACTCAATGAATTCTGCGACAAGAGATGTAAACTCCTCACGCAGATTCCGCCTTCGGTAATGCGTCCTTACCGTAAGGCTGAGAGTTTCCCTAAAATGCTTAACCCGGACAATCTTATAGGTCTTTGAGCCATTCGTGGACATCGCTTGGATCGACCTCAGTGACGGCATCTTCATCGCTCAATAGCGACGAGATATCCAGCTTATCCAGGTTTATGTCACATTGAACGAGGTTTTCTCTTTCAATCCCGGCCAATACAGCATCCAAGAAGATGTTCCAGCTTTCAATGAAAACAGATAAACCGTCAGCAACGCCATCAAGATCCTTGAATGACTGGAGGAGAGAGAAAACTAGTCTGGCGCTATCCCAAGTACTTACTGCCTTCTGAAAGAAATTTTGAGATGCAGTTGGGCTAATAGAGGAATACACAAGAGCTTTTAATTCAGCCTTCTCTTCATCTGGCAAATCCAGCCATTCTGAATCGATCCGGTTCGCCTCTTTCTTGATTTTCCCAGCAAGAATACGCAGGCTATAGCCTGTCAGCTTACCTTCTTTCGCTCGTTTTACCTCGCTGCTCAGCTCTTCTACAGAGCCAAATCCAGCCAGTGTAACACTCGACATGCTCTATTCACCTCGATCACAGCACCACACATGGGATATTCCCTGATCGCGTCTGCTTCAATTTTAAAATTGAATTATCTGCCCCACTTAATTCTAGCTTTCGGTGTCAAGGTGCCAAGTGTGCGCTTGTACCAGTGATCCTTGGCCACGCCTCTGTTAATTCCGTATATCAACAGATATATCTATCGCCCCGTTCCGGATTTACCCTCCAAGGGAAGCTTTAAAGTAGCAACCCCTACGGAGAGTCGTCATGCCCGTACTTGTTGGTGGGAAACCTCCCAAAAAGAAGAAGCCCAAGATTAAAGCTGAATGGTGGGCAATTGGGCTTGGTATTCCTGCGTTGTTGGTAATGCTGGCGATCGCATCTTTGGATGAGCCTGTACCAGAGGTAACAACAAGCCCTGAAGTTACTCCCCAGGATGCGCGGCGCGAACTGATTGAAGACCAGTTTAGTCCTTGGGATGGCTCACATAATGAGTTGACTAGGATAATCAAGCGGTCAATGAATGATCCAAGGTCATATGAGCATGTTGAGACTCGCTACATTGACAATGGCGATCATTTAATGGTGATAACTCAATTTCGTGGAAGCAATGCTTTCGGCGGGATTGTTATAAATTCCGTCACCGCAAAAGTCGATCTTGATGGCAATGTTTTTGAGGATAGTGTCACTTTTGTTCGGTAAGCAGGAACCATCCCGTTGATCTTTATAGGCAAGGGACATGGTGGCAGGCGGATCTGTCGAGTTAGACGTAATTTTAAATCTTAAAAAAATTGAGCAGGACGCAAAAAAGGCTGAAAAGCTGATTGAACAAGCACTGAACGATCGTACTGTCAGAGTTGATGTTGACACTGGCAACGCCGTATCAGAGGTTTTGGGTATTGGGGATGCAGCCAAGAAAGCGGCTGATGATACCCGCGAGATAGGCGTGGCGGCGCGATCGCTGGACAGCATTTTTGAGGGCGTTGGGCAAAGTATTGGACAAACCCTTATAGAGGCTTTGCAGAATGCTATTGGTTTAGTGCGTGAGCTGACCAGCGACGCGATCCGAACAGGTGCAAGCTTTGAACAGCTAGAAGAGGCGCTGAAAGGCGCTCTTGGAGAGCAGGAAGGGAGTCAAGCGCTTGCACAAATCCAGGAATTCGCGGCCAATACCCCGGAGCAGGTGGACACGCTTACTGAGTCGTTTATTAAGCTGACGAACAGAGGATTTCGCCCGTCAATCGAAGAATTAACCAATCTAGGGGATCTGGCGGCAAGCCAAACGAAAGAGATCGATCAGTTGGCCGAAGCTCTTTTGGACGCGGAGGTTGGGCAGTTTGAGCGGTTGCTTGAATTTGGTATCCGAGCTGAACGCGCAAACGGACAAGTAACCCTATCGTTCCGAGATCTTCAAGAGACAGTGGCGGACACGCCTGAGGCCATCAGAGGGGTTTTATTGGGTTTTGGTCAGTTAGAAGGAATCGCAGGATCCCTAGAGCGACAGGCCGCGACGACGGCGGGGCGATTGTCAAACCTCCAAGACGCAGGCGATCAGGTAGCGGTTACCTTTTTTAGGTCTGTGAAACCCGCTCTGGACGCCGCTTTAGAAGTCCTTTCCCAGCTTCTTGGCGATATTTCCGGAGACGATTTGTTCGGCTCCTTAGCTGATTCCGCCCAAAATTTTGCCGATGCCCTCGAAACGAATCCCGAGCTGATTGAGCGTATCTCCACGGCAGTGCAAGAGCTGGCAGGCATCCTTGTGCAGGTTTCCGCTGCCGTCCTTGACCTTGGCGCTGATTTTGCCAACACCGAAGCGTCTATTTCCAGTCTGGATAGCGCAATCGAACTGCTCAGAAATTTAGCGTTGACCATTGATCTAATCACCAGCAGTGTCCGGGCGGCTGTGCAGGTAGTTGCCCCTTTCCTGGATAACACGCTTAGCTTAATCGGTAGCGTCTTCCAGGTAGTCAGGCAGGCTCGCGAAGCTATCGACGCGGTACTAGACCGAATTGGGGTACTGGCTCAAAACTTGGACAATGTGCCTATTGTTGGGCGCTTCTTCGAGAACGGCGCTGTAGGGCAATTGATAGACGCAAGAGATCAAGTTCAGGCGTTGGGCGACGATCTGTCCGCGCTAGGCCAAGCGGGGCTAGAGGAAGCCAACCAGCAAAGCACCGATTCTTTCCTCGACAACGCCCGCCGCCGTGAGCAGAACCAAAGCAGTGGAACCAATGGAACCAACTATCAAGCCGAGCTGGCTGAGTTAGAAAATGCACTGGCAGCACAAGAGGCCGTGCTGAGGGAATCCGGCGCTAGCGAGGAGCAGATCCGCGCTCAATTGCTAGCTAACGAACAACAGTTCCTCAGAGATCGCGTCACCATTAATCAACAGGCTGTCACTGAGTTGAGGCAGCAACTTGCAGCGGGACTAGGAGCCGAGGAAGTCGAGCGAGTCAATGCTGAAATCTTGCAAATTGAGCGGGCTATTTCAGCCGACAGAATCACCCTTGCTCAGAACACTGCTCAGGCTCAAGAGGCCGCGGCCACAGAAGCTCTAGAGGCAGTAGAACGCGCCAATGCAGAAGCCAACCGGGCTATTCTGCGTAGTCAACAGGAAAGAGTTGTCGCCGTCCGTGAACAGCAGTTAGCAGGGGTTCTAAATGAAGAGCAGGCCGCACAAGAAATTGAGGCGATCGCCCGATCAACAACTAATGCGCAAATCGCAGAATCCGAGCGGCAGCTCTCAGAAGTTTCCCGGTTGAGAGATGAAGGGGTGCTAACTGCCGAGGAAGCGTCCAACAGGGAGACAGAATTACAAGGCCAAATCCAAGATGCCACCTTGCAACGGTTGGAGGATGAGATCGCGGCACGGCAAGAAGCCGCCGATCGCGCCCTTGAAATTACGCTGGACTTGATTGAGCGAGAGCTGGATGCTTTCGAGGCTCAGCAACAAGAGCGCATCAGGATCCTCAGTCGTCAGAGTGCTGAGCTGAGCAATCAGAATGATCTGCTATCGAGCCAGCAAAACCTACAGCAAGCGCTGTTCGACTTAGACAATCAAAGCCTGCAAGCTTCGATTGATCGGGCTGAGAATGAAGGCCGCTCCGCCGATGCAGCAAGGTTGCGATTGGATCTAAGGCGACAAGAAGGTAGGCAGTTAGAGGCGACACAAGCGGCAGAGCGTCAAGCGCTAGCCATCCAGCAACGCCAAACTGAGTTAACCCTACGAAGGGAGGCGGCAGAAGCCAGGATCGCAGAAGCCCGCGCCCGCTCCGCCGTCCAGACAGCGATCGAAAATGGAGAGTCAGAGGAGCGTATCGCCCTATTAAGAGAAGAATTGGCGGCGGCTCAGGATCTGTCAGCGGTAGTCCGGGATCAACAGGCAACCTTGGCTCAGACAAATGATATTGACCAGGCCGCACAAATCGCCAATCAGATCAGAGATAGACGTGAATTGTTAATGGATGAGGCCAATGAGCTGAGGCAGTCAGGGCGAGAAGGGGGATTATCTCGGGGGATGCGCAATCGCCTTCAAGAAATCGATCGAGAGCTGCAAGCCCCTCCAAGTCTGCCCGCCTTCAGCGATATGCAGCGATCGCCAGCGCAGGATATCACGCAAATGCTGAGGAATGTTCCGTCACCCGCACAAATACAACCAGAACTGCCAGCCATGGGCGCGGGCTTCCAGGTGGAGCTAGGGGCGATCGCTGGCAACGTGCAACGCATTGCGGACTTCCTGCCACAGATGGACAGGCAGATGAACAATGTATTTCACATTGAGTCCAACTCTGGACAGCAATCGGCTGAACAGGTTTTGGCGGAACTGGAACGAGCAAAGTTAAGGCAGCGAGGCGGGTAAATGACGGAATTAGGCGAGATCGAATTTAGCCACCCATCCGACGCACTGCCATCGATCACGACGTCGCCGGATTTAGGATCTGTGACGCGATCGCTCAACCTGCTCACCGATGCCAGCTCCAGCAACCAAGCGGGCACCGATATCATTTCTGCCAGTCGAGGCCAAATGTACTGGACATGGGGCGTCACGCTGACTGATTTAGACGATACACAATACTTTGACTTGCTAGCCCTGTTCCGCTATTCCGAAAACGGTTATAGCGAAGGAACGCCCTCACCAATTCGCTTTTTGGACAAAATGAGGCTGACATATCCCGCACCTGCTCCACATCCGCAAACGTTGATAGATCAAACGACACGGGGATCTGGTGAAGCGATCGGATACTGCAAGGTGAACGCAAAATTTGTCAGCAACTGGGATGATGAGCCACTTAACAAGAATCTATGGCGAGTGACACTGAGAATAAAGGAATTGGTGTAGGAACCCTACCGCTAGATGCACTTTGATTTCCCTCACCCCGCCACGGACTGTCCCGGTGGCGGGGTTTGCTTTGAAGGAACTAACCACAACAAAAGCCCTAGCGCTTTGCCAGGGCTTTTATCCGTTGAATTGAGCTAAAAGGAGCCGAAATGAGTCGAGTCAAGTCAAGGAGAGGCAAGCCGAGTTGAGATAAGTGGAGGCGAGTGGAGACGAGAAGAGCCAAGTGGAGACGAGGTGAAACAATCTTTACCTCAAACCCAGAACCTAAGATAACCGTTCACTAGATATTCGTCAATAGACGCCAGAAATTTGGCTTTAATGGGCGCACGAAAACGCGCCCAAGAATGGACAAAAATTAAGCGTCTTCGTCTCCCTGGCCTTTACCCTTGCTTTTTGCCTTTGCACTCTCAATCCAGTACTGAACCTGGGCAGAGACGCTACGGCGCTGCTGCTGACAATAGTCTTTGAACCACTCCAAATCATCCTCAGGAATCGTTATGGAAGTTCTAGCCATCTTTTTGTTTCCTTCAGCCATAAAAACATCCATGACACGCTCTTAAAGTATGTCACATGTACACGATATCTCATAATCAGTATGTCGTCAATATGATTGAGTACGTTGACAGTATTACTGAGTATGCTATATTTAATTCATAAGACAAAGGCGATCGCCCAGCCCTGGAAAAGCAAGCGATCGCCCTCAAATCACCCCTAGATGGAGTTCTCTATATTATGCAATGCCAGACCTATAAACTCAAAAACCCTACCAACGGACGCACGGTAACGCTGAAGAACATGCCGGGTTGGATGGCCTACCAGATCCGCCAGGAAGCCTATCGCGGCTGGGTGTTCGTCTAATCCCCGTTCGCAGGGGAGTCTCACTGGCTCCCCGTTTTTGCTGTCTACAAGTTCCTGAATATAACCGAAAGGTAAAACAATGCCCCAACAACCTAAAGAGAGAAAAAACGGTATCGTCGTCAAGTTTTATGGCGCGGGTGAAGTTGCGGATCAAATAATCGCCGCTGGAGAGTGGATGAAGTTCACCGAGGAAGAGGAGAAAGTATTCATCTATCCCCATGTTTTTTACTTCAGTGAGAGTGGTGAGTGCTGGATGCACTACACAACTCTGCCTCAAGATGATCCGGTTGCTGTCGTTTCAGGTATTGAGTAATGGATAGACAAGTATTGACTACTGAGATCCCTGATGGAGTTCCGTTTCCGAAGTTCGAGATGTTTGAGAAGGTTCGCTATGGCAAGCAGCTATGCATAATCAACGGCATAAAGTGGATCTGCCCGCTGGACGGCATTCAGCAGGAAATGGGCGGCTACGGTTGGTTCTATTCGCTTAGCTTCCTGATGGGTAAACCACCAGAAGACTACTTTAAGGCTCCTAAAACACAGGACTACTGGGAAGTTGATGAGGCTGAACTATGCCCTTTGCGGGACGAGGAGGTGCCTCATGCCAACAGCTAAAAAAACAGCTAAACATCGGAGGGATTAACCATGCGCTGGCAAAGTATCATTTCGTCGTCCCACAAGGGAGTTCAGTCATGTGAGATTACCCTTCACATGACTGAGACAGAAGCCGCGATGGTTGTTCGTGGCCTAGAGGAATACCTAGCCCTCATTGAATCCACCTTCGAGCCGAACAGTGAGGATCTACGGGAGTACTACGGCTTTAACCCCGCTCATTACTCCTCAATGGTTTGCATGTTGGATCTGATGGAGGCGGCTTCCGGTATGAGCCGAGAGCGGTTACGCCAGGTGGAATGGTGGCGCACATTCGAGGAGTTGGATGCTAAGGAATGGGCGGAGTTTGCTCCCCGGTGCGAGCTTCCGGTGGCTGGTGAGGTGGGGTTGGCGTTAGCAGCGTAAAACACTTATGGATTACTGCTTTTGTTTCGTCTCTTCTCGGCTCTTCTCTTTTTAGCTCGTCTCAACTTGTCTCTTCTTGCCTCTTTTCCACTCAACTCTTCTCAACTCATTTTCACTCATCACTAAAGGATTAATCACCATGAAGATCGTTCAACTTCAATTGACTGGAACTAGCCCCTACTCTCAATCACGCCCGCATCGAGATGAAAAACACAGCCGCGAGTTGCCGGAGGCTTACGAGCAAAGAACATGGCGATCGCGCCTGCATGTGGACGATGACGGCTATATTGTTTTGCCAGGGATTGCCTTGAAAATTTGCTTAGCGGAAGCTGCGAAGTACGCCAGCAAGCAGATTCCAGGACGCGGCAAATCCACCTTCACCAAGCATTTCGAGAGCGGGATCTTAATCCGCGAATCCCCGCGCATTCTTGATACACAAGGCAATCCTTTGCATCAAGATCAGTGCGGGGAAGGTGAAAAACCTTTTGTGTATGGAGATTGGATCTTTACCCCGTCTGATGGCGTTCCAGGGGGCGGCAAGCGTGTTTATAAGTGCTATCCAGTCGTGAGAACTGGGTGGAGTGCTCAGATCGAAGTTGTCATTGCAGATGACATTATTACCGAATCGGTGCTGGTAGAGCATTTACAGGTAGCAGGAACCTTGATCGGACTTGGCCGCTGGAGAGTTCGCAACCGAGGCATGTATGGCACGTTTAACACCAACCTGGTGAACTTTGAAGATCTCGGGGGATTGGTTGCATGACACAGGTTTCAGTCCACCATGAGGAGCAATTTAAGCGATCGCCTGTCACCGATCAATTGATCGACTTTCTCAAAAAGATCCCAGAAGGCGGCAAGGTTCCTTATGGTGAAATGTGCGCGTTAGTGCATGTCGATGTTCAGCGAAAATGCCGACATTTTTTGGATTCAGCGCGGCTGGTTTTAGTCCAGGAATACAATATGGTGTTTGTCTCAGAGCGCAACTATGGGCTAACCCGCCTAAGAAACGAAGAAATTGCTGGTTATGCTAATCGCTTGCACAAGCGACGGTTAAAGCAAGATACCAAGCGCTACAAAGAAAAGCTGGAGGCTGTTGATCCACAAAAGCTTTCAGGTTCAGCAGCGCATGATTATCATGCAGGCATTATTATTGCTTCACTGCGAGAGGTGATCACATCTAAGCCCGTGGAGCGGAAGATTCAGCAATCTTCACAGGGTACGCCCCCACAAGTTGATGAAGACGGGTTGCTCAAGCAGATCAAAAGCTTAAAGTTTGGTTGATTAGACTCTATCAACTCAACTCTGCTTGGCTCGACTTGTTTCCAGTCCCCTCTGCTCGTTTCTGCTTGACTCATTTTTCCTCTGCTCTTTTCCCCTCGTCTCGTCTCGACTCGTCTCGACTCGGCTCGCCTTAACTCAAGTCAACTCAACTCGACGCCATTTTAGCCCCTCACGAGTGTTTTGCTTGTGAGGGGCTAATCTTCCGCAGCCAGCCTGATCGTCTGCATGTCGGACACCCCGACAACCCACGGCTGGATCTGGCCTTGTTGGTTCAGATTCATAAACAACTTGGCCGCGTCAGGATCCACCGTCCGTTTCGCCTCCAGCTTTGCCCTCATGCGAAGGGCAGGGTTAAAGTCTTGGGGGTCTGGATTCTTGACGCCGTGAGCCGAAGCCGTCAAACAAGCCAACAACGCCACTGGCATAGCCGCCCGTTCCTCTCTCTCTAGCTCGATGTCTTGCAGGTGTGCGATCGCCTCCTCAACCTCAATAATAGGCAGCGACATGAACCGTGCTGCATCTTGCCATTGAGCCATGCCAGGGAAGGCGATCGCCAGCCGATAGCGAACCTGTTCCCATGACATTGGCTTGCCTTTGCCTGATCTCTTGGGTGCATTCCCCCATCGGTTCCGTTCGTTGATCAGGAACTCGGAACATGCTTTGCGAGTAGCTATTGATAGTAGCTGGGTTTCCTGGTACGTCCAATATTGCAGACGGGAGGCCAGCAGGATGGCTGTGAGGACGGTGTTAATGTGACTGGTGAAGGCGATCGCTTTCACCACATCCCCATCGCCAAACACGTCGGAGGGTAGGCAGGATGCGATCGCGTCTAGCTCACGGATGGTGCAACAGCCGTAGCGGGGGACTTCCCCGATTTCAGGCAAGCTCTCGTTTTGCGGTGTCAGCATTAATCGTCGCGAGTTTCTGCATTTGCTCCCACGTCAACTCAATACCCAGTACCTCTAACTCATCTAGAGCGGCTTTCGCTGTGGGTACCAGCCAGCGATATCTATCTGAAATAGGGTCACAGGGATCCAAGCTAATGGTGATAGTTGCTGCAGTTAGCCCGTCGCCCTTGTAATGCACTTCGACAGTGGCACTGGGCTTCTGGGTTGCATCAATGCGCTCTAGAAGAGTAGCGATCGCCTTATCAGCGAAACTTGGATCAATTTCGGCAAAATGCAGGGAAGGGACAGGTTGTCCATCTGAATTCGTTGATCCGTCCCGATTGGGAACGAAGCCTTGCAGCTCTAGGTATCCATAGCTTTTGATGGAGAATCCGGTTAGCAAAACAAACCCGCAGTCAGTCAGGACTTGAGCATTGACATCAACTAAGCGCATTGAATACCTCCAATTGCCACATCAAACAAGCAAGACTCTGGCTTAAACGGCAAATCCAGAACAATAGGACGTCCGCGATCGCCCTCTAGATAAACGGTGTTCTGTCCGGGCTGAAAATCGCGGCGGGTTACCAAGATGGCGCATCGTCCATCCTGGAACCCCACCCCTAGACATTTGCCTGAGCGAAACCACTGCATTATTCAGCCGCAAATACTTCTTCAGTTACCGTCCAGCCCCCGGATGCCGCGCCTAGAGTAACGTTGGCTCCGATAATGCCAGCGCCAGCGCCATCAAGGGGGATTCCGGTTACTGATGCCAAGCCTTTGAAAATTTTCCCGGTAGCAACATTGACAGAAGATTTTGGCATCTCCAGGATTACGTAAACAAATAAGGGAGTGTTTTGAGCCTCTTCCAACATTCTGTAAGCCGCATCCAGTGGGGAGAAAAAGCCGTCGAAAGACATTGTGCCTGATACTGACACTAGGATCTGACTCTGTTGGTTAGAACGTAGCGTCACATAGTCAACGGTGTTGCCCGAGCGATCAACGTTGAACCCAGTCCGGATCTCTAGCTCAGGAGGCCACTTGGCAACGCTGCCAGAAGGAATAGTTTGAGGGATGTTGACTGTGGCGATCGTGGTATCAGTTGCTTCGGCTTTAGTCGTAACTTTTGTAGGAACAACCCCTCCCGCCGCCGGATCTTCCCAGGATAGCGAGGCGTTTGCGGGGATTTTTACGCCTGTTGCTAGCGCTGGCACTGCGATCGATCCGGGGCCGGCAAGATTCTGGGCAACCTCGGACGCTAAGGTGATTGTTGTAGCGGTTGGCTCGGCTGTGTCACCTCTTTCAAGTAGAGCAATCTTGATCGTTGCTCCTGTCGCTAGCATCGGCGCATAGTTCGCTGCCACCATAGGGTCTCTCCGGGTTCGTTTCCTGGAGGGTTCCTACTGGCGATATTCGTACAGCCGAAACGGTATCCGCACCTCCGACAATGCGTTTAACTCCGGTTGGGGCGGAACACCAACAATTTCATTAGTGCGCACCTCAAAGCTAGGCGTTGTCTTTGCAAATTTCATCATTGCGGCGATCGCAACCGGCTGATGAACGTTTGCCGTCTTAGACGTATCATGCTCAAACAGGTGAACGGTGCCACTAAAGCCATGAACCCATGATCCGTTAAGTACAGCGGCAGGCGCGTCAACATCCCCCTGCCTCACAACAATCTCCAGCCCGGCCACATTGGGCTGGGGCTGAACTTGCCCTTTATCAAATCGAAAAGCGGGGGTTGTTTGATTACCAGGAAATGTATAGGTGCCTGCGATCGCCGCAAGCTCTGTCCTGAGGTGGGTCAACAAATCATCGTAGACACTACTCATCGGTAAAGGCTCCTAAACGCATCCTCAAACACCCGTTGCTGAGTTGCCAGTTTAGCGCCCTCCATCATCCAGTTGCGCCCCTGAACTTGCCGTCCTGAGGTTGTGGTGTAACCCAGTGCAACAGCCAGCGGATAGGGATAGCCTTGAGGCGATCGCGCATCGTTCCGCAGCACAACCGCAAAAGGTGACGTTCGGACGGGAGGATGATTTCGGCTTAGCAATAATCCCGTGTCAATGATGTCGGACGCGGGGTGGGAATCGAAGTAGCCAACGGCTCTGATCACGTTATTACCCTCAGTCCGTGCCGCCTGGGCATAGACCATCTGCGCTTCTTGAGCCGCCCGCTTGATTTTTGCGACGTTGATATTAACTCGGGGCATACTCATCCCCCTCAATCGTCACGTCAGATCCGATGCGGAACCATCCTGAGATTTCGTCCACAATATGGACATCTACAGCATCTAAATAGGGATCTTTAACAAATGGCTGTAGCCAAAACTGCCCTGTCATGTCGCTAATCTCTGCCTTGCACGACGCCCCTGGTTGCACCAATTCGCGAAACGGGCTTTTTTGGGTGGGTGTATCCAGCGGGCTGATGATCTCGCCCGTCATGAACACCGCTTCAATAGGTACGCCAGCGGGCTTCTCGGGAAGCTTGTAATTACGTTGCTCCAGCACCGCCTCCACCGTTACCTTGGCGGCGGGGGGGCGCTCATTCCCGTTAGCGTCTTGTACTAAAGGGGAACCTGCGTACACCTGGAATTCCAAGGTCGAGTTTTTGAATTGGGCTAGAGGGGAAACCATGAGGGCGATCGCGCATCATCACCCTTAGCGTTCCTCCTCGGCGCGGGCGGCGATATGGGCGATCCATGCGGCGATGCTAATGACAGCGCAGGCGACAAAGACGAGAATGAAGGCGATCGCAATCAACCAGATCAAGTTACGCTTGCCTCCACCGGAAACTCAACAGTAAACGCATCCACCAAAATGTAGGTGACCAGCAAGTACCACAGATAGTGATACGTGTCAGATTGTCGCAAAGCATCGGTCAGCACCTTGCTGCCGATGTAGGTTTCACCGTTGATATCGGATTGCAGCCTGGGAGAACTCATCCCACCTGAGGTCTTATGGTCTGCGATTGCCTGTCTCAGTTCTGCGACACGTCCCCGTGGAACATGCAATAGAACTGACTTGTGGATCACTTTCTGGGTGGCGGTGAATGTGGGGTTTGGGCGCATCGTTGCGGTGAGACGAGCCAGCTCTTCGGTGTCGCATTCGGAGAGCGATCGCCCGATGAGCGAATTTCTGAACTGTTGATCTTCGGTGGATAGATCTGATAATTCCACTAAAATTACCTACCAAATGCAGTTAGTAATGCATTCAAATTATCTGTGACACTTTCAACTTCGGCAAAAGTAAGTTCTTTATTCAACATAGCAACTAGTTGAAAAGTTGAAGATGACGGCGAGCTAACAGTTCCATCGTTGCTCCTATTTTCCCCAAACCAGTAAATAGAAGTATCCGATGGTAGTTTTTGTGTTCCACCAGATTGAGAACTAACATTAACTTTATTTAGATATATGTCTGATGTTGGATTAACTGCATCATCTTTTGAAGTATGAACATACATACCACTTGTTACTGATGCTTGAGCAACATTTGTAAATAGACTCGTAAATCCTTCTCCTCTTAATTGTCCAGCAGAACGAACGTACAATGCGTGTCTAGAATTCCCTATTGTTCCAGCCGCAGCTTTAGCTCCAAACCACACACCTAAAGTTGTCTCTGGATTACTGACACTAAGTACAACACTATACTCAGTAGAATTTAGTGCTGTATTAGAATTAAAAAATAGAGAATTATCAGTAACGATTCTGCCAACGACATCACGATCTCCATCTACTCCATCAACATTAGTCGCATTTGTTCCAATTGCTGCAATAGTAGCTGCTTCAATACTTGAGGTTCCAAAGAGTGGAAGCAATTGATCCCAATTACCTGTTCCTCCAGCAGGCGTAGCAGGCAATCGCCCAGCAGCAATCTCCGCCGTATACCACGCATCCATCGCAGTAATTTGTGACTCTGGAATGTCATCTTGAACCGCTTGCGACTTGGCCGCAATCCGACTCCGTAAATCAGTTGTCCATGCTGTTTCTGTCACCCCTCCCGATACAGGCAGCACAGGGGTTTGCAGCACGGACGATCGCAAGACGGGCGTCTTGAGTACAGGGGTTTTGAGTATCATCGGAAGTGGCTTGCCGCCCCCGCAAACGCTGTGATCGTGGTAGATCCCGAATCAACAGTGGCGATCGCCCTGACTGCTGTGTATCCTTGCGGATCAACCGGGTACACGCCAGAGCTACTGCCTGCCATCGTTGTTGGATCAACGTCATATTCTGAAAAATCAGAGGACTGATTAGCAATGTTGTGCCACGAATCTTCGCCACCCACTTGCCCTTGAATCGCGAAACTATTTAGGGCAGTTCCTCCGGTGTTGGCGATCGACAGGTTGATCACGCGATAGTTGCGGTTCGTCACAACCAAGACTTCTGTCTCGGTTGTACCGATTGTCTGACTGGTGGCTTTTGCAACTACGGTGGACATGGGCGATCCTAATTCTGGGGGGAGGGTTCCTGTTTCAATCCCATCAACGCGCCGACAAGCGAATTAATCGCCCACTCGTGGTTGGCTTCTTCTGCTTCGCCGTCAGGAACCCAGTCCGCTAGTGGGATATGCAATAGCTCATGAACAAGCACTTCTTCTGGCCTGTATGGATATAGCAGGTTTGGCACCGCAGGTTCATCCGCGGGATCCATCAATTTGATCAGCGCGATTCTCATGTGATGGTCAATCTCGACCCTTCCCATGCAGCCATCCAGATCGTGCAGGCGATGCACCTCAACAGTGATCTGCCAGTCCATTAAGCGCAGCTTTTCCTGCCAAAAGGTGATGGTGGACGGTGGAATTAGGGCTTGGGTATCAGTCATGCTCTCAACTCAAATACAGATCTCGTTCAGCCGCCCGACGACGCACTAGCCCCAACATGCGCTCACCGCTGGCATTAACCCACCGCCCAAACTCGTTAGCGGCCTTGTCAAACTGCATTCGGTTATGGCGCTTCAGAAGGGTGGAGCTACGCAGTGCCCCCAATCCCAGGTTGAATGCAAAGCTAACTAAAGCGTCAAATTGCGGCTGAGTAGTCTCCACTGTCAGTAACCCCTCAACCCCGCGCTCAAATACCCGAATATCTTGCTTGAACAGTGCGATCGCCTGCTCTTTCGTGATGGTCTGCCATGCCCGCGCTGTTTTGGTATGGCCTATCCCGATTGTCCACACGTTGCCGGAACATTTATAGCTTGAAGCTCTAGCCCCTCAAAGACCTTGATCAAGTCAATGCCTGCACCCGAGATACGCCGATCGCCGTTGCCCTGCGGTGTCTTGATATCAATATGGTGATTAAACACGTGCCACGTGTTTTTATGCTGGTAGCCAAGATTGCGATCGAAGGTGACTACCTGGTGCTGTGCCCCCGCATCACGAAATGCCAGCACGTTCAGCACAGTCCCTTCTGAGACACTGAGCTTTTTGTCTGGTGGTAGATCCACAGAGGAGCGAGTCGTGCCGTGCTTGAACACGGTGTCGGCAAGAATGGTAGCTTTGATGGTTTTCAATACGGCCACCTCCGATGTTTTTCTCCCTCTCGAATGCCGATATGAATAAAGCCTCTATCTGCTCTTGCGCCATACCCTAATGAGTACGGCCACTGCACATCCACCCAGCGTTCTACCTCTCGTAGATCAACGCCTGCAAGACTGAAATCGACTCCAAATGTCGCTTTTTCTTTGCCTCGGTGCCAATAGGGAAGCCCCAGGTGTTCGCTACGGGATGCGCCGCCAACTGAACTATTGACTGGCTCCGGGCGTAACCCGCTATGAATCCGCACAACGTTATTGCCAAAGCGCGATCGCACCCGCTCTAGGAACTGGGAGCCAAACAGCATTGCGTCACACTGAGCTTGCGTGGATGCCCGCCGCCGTTCCTCGTATTTACACCATTCACCGTAGGTAAAGTTAGGTGTAAATCGTGTAGCGAAATCTGAGTCCGGCGTGACGCGATCCGGGGTTGTTTTATCAAGAATGGGATACGGATCAAGCGCTTCATCCGTTTCACCTCGATCGCGCTCCCATGAGCAATCCCAGTGGGAATTATGGCGATCGCCGTCATAGATGAACCACTCACCTGCGGAATGAGCTAAAACAACCCGAACATGATCATCGTCTAATCGCTCAAATTCTATAACGGGGTACTTGCGACCCTTTGGGACAGGCTTAACTTCAGTGGCGGGCAACTCATCCGATTGGAGAGGGTGCTTTTTTAAGACTGTTGGCCGTTCTGCAATGATCGTTTCTGCCATGGGCGATCGCCTATTCGTTGCCCTGAGCGTTCCTAAGGCAAGGCCAATCAAACTTTCTGATCGTCCGGCGGCTCAGCGTCAGGGCAAACCCAGTGAGCATAGCCAAGCAACTTCGTTTTCGTGTAGTAGCCGTGGGGGTGCGGAGTGGCATACAAAACGACTTTTGCCACTTTGCGGGTGTTGCCCAGCAAGCGATCGCAGTAGTAGCAACGATTGCCAGGTGCGGGGTTCTTACCCGTCATGATGAATTTGCCGTGGGGCATATCAAGGTCGTGGGGTGAAGTGTTGCGATCGCCCTCTGTAAACTGTTCTGGAGCTAGTCAACTCAACAGGCACCTCAAACCCCTCTGGAATGGTGAGGTCATGCTTTGTGTCGTAGGCTAACTGTAAGTCATAAAGCGATCGGATCGGTGTTGCCTGTCCTGTGAAATCTTTGCCATCTACCGAGCTAAATGTTTGATCTGGACGGCTTTGTTCAATAAATTTGGCGGCACAGTAAAAAACTCGATAATGCATCACCCCGCTAACCGTGCCAGCCGACATCTGAAGCAGTTCGGTTAGGTATGCATCAGCCGTTGCATCAGCCCCCGCCCGCTCTTTTGCCCTAGTCAGTGATTCTGCGAGATCGGTGTAAGTAGACACGGCTAGTCCTCAGGGCGCCAGAGGGCGATCGCATCCCAGTCCACGCGGGATTCATCTAGCATCGTTCGCGCTTGTTCTAGTGACTCAAACCCGGACGCCGGACGCAACGCTAGCAGCTTACGCCCAAAGCCCCGCCCAATAGTGGGCAGAGCAACAAGTTCGTCTTCGTGTTGGGCGGCGTTGAGAATAGCTAGAGCGCCAATGCTAGGGATAGACGGGTCGCTAGGAATAGACGAGGGCGGCATCAAACCCAGCACAGCAGCGAGATTGTCAGGTACAAGGCGATCGCCAGCGAAATAAAGAACCCCGCCCCATAACTGATCTCGTTTTAGCGTTACTCGGATCATGACTCGGTTGGCTTTAGCCATTCAATAACGACAAATGACTCTGGTTCCTGAATGACAGGGAGGCCAGCCTGGTAGGATTCCCCGCCAAGGCCGCGTGGCTTTTTCTCCTCAACCCAGGTGTGCAGGGTTCGTCCGGGAGCGGATTGCGCGGCATTGGTTCCGATACCGTAATAGCCCATGACCTCCAGTTCAATTAGGTCGCTGGAGTCGTTGTCCTGAACCAGTCCATCAATCGTAATGGCGTTGTCGGTGCTGCCAACCATTAACAGATAATGGCGATCGGTTGTTGGCTCCATATACCGCTGGAACATATTGTTCGTGCGGAGTGGATAACCTTCGTCCACAACGGTAAATGGTGGCAACCCGTCTTCCTGGGCCAGTTCTGACAGTTCGGCATATTTAACTCGACGGCTATAGCCCTGGATTTGACCGGATGCATTAACCGTCACATGATTAGCACGCAGCTTCATGGATGGGTTTTTGCCAAGATCCGTTAAAAACGCAGACGTACACCACATTCCCACAACCCGCTTCCCTTTCGCGCCCAATAGGTCACGCGCTGCCAGGATGTTGTCCCAAGGGTCAGTGGCGGTAGAGGTCGCAAAAAGTCCAGCCGGAGAAGCCACTGTGCCCCCTGCAACTTCAGGGCGGAATCCGGATGGAGTGTAATAGGTAATTGTTTCGCTGTGCTCGTCGCTTATCTTGCGAGTGACCGTCCCTAGCAGCATAGCGTCACGGCGTTGGATCTCATTCTTGCGTAGGTGAGGCCGGACTAGATTTAGGTCTATCCAGCGGGTTACGGATGCGATCGCCTCTGGCGTCCCATTGCTAGTTTCCAGGAGCTTGTACAACGCATCTAACTCGCGGCCCACCAGATAATCACCAGTATCCGTGTAGCCCAGTTCCACAAGAAAGTCGGCGTACTGAATGCCACCTTTCTGCATTTGAGTGGGGCCATACCGCGTCCCATCTAGCGCGGGCGGCGCTTCGATCATTCGAATAAACTTTTCACGGTAGGCATTTTCATTAACTAATCGCTCTGGCAATAGCTGAGCAAATCGGAATGGTTCCCGTTCTGTTCCAAACTGAATGACGGGAGAATTTGCTAACTCGGCATAATGCGGATCGTTGTCCTCGATCTCGCGGATCAGATCTTCTAGATTTTCCATGGTGGTTCAGGGTAGGGGTTGATGAGGCGATCGCCTACTGTGCAGAAATGATGGTCTCGTAACGGCTGCGAATTGCAGCTTTGGCGGTAGCGCTCAGCCCTGACCACCCAGGTAATTTATCTTCGTAAATCCGTGTGTTGTGCCGTAGTAGAACGATGTACGGTGACTCCACCGCATCGGGCACATCGAATGCAGTAAGGAATAGCTGGTCGTCTGGCGTGTCAACATCGCCTTTGCCAAATGCTGTGCCCGCATCTCGCTCTGCATAGGTGCGGCCAACAATGGTTCCAGCGGGGATATGTCGAACCAGCTCAGTGCCGTTGTATGTATCTGTGTCATCCTGCACCAAGGCTGTTACCAGTGCTCGGACAGTGATTGTGGTGTCGCCTACCGTTGCTTCAGCGGTTAGCGTTGCAAATTTGTCCCCGCCAAAGTCGAGGGTGGTATCAGCAGGGATTTTCAAGCCCGATCGCCCTAACGGAGAGACGATCGTCACAGGAACCGAGGTGGCATCCACTGCTGCACCAGCCGCGCCTACTGTCACCACTAATGCATCTCGATAATCAAATGCAGTAGCAGTGATTATCGCCCCACCGGGCATTAGAGTATTGGCGGTAAATGGTTCGGCGGCAAACGCAGGAATATCAAAATTCTGCTGTTCGTTAAACTTGACTCCAATTGCCATGTCTTTGTCCTTCGGAGTTTGCGTCCCCTACCCTCTGGAGTAAGGGGGGCGATCGCTTTACACCCCTCTGGGATGGCAAGGATCAATATCGTTTTTATGGTTCCTGTGCAGCAGGAGGCTTGAAAATCGCTTCCGTGATACCTAGATCGCTAAGCATGGTGATTGCATGGCTGTAGATCTTCATTCGCTCTGATTTATCAATGTGGGTGCCGCTAGAGCTGTCTGGGCGTTTCGCCTCCTGCACAAGAGAGATCGCCCTTTGAACCTTGGCTCCAACCTGAATCAGGGTGATAGGATTTGCCAGTCGCTTAAAGATACTCACTTTGCTAAGCTCCTGATGCCGCGATAGGTTTTATTCACATAGCTTTTTGAGCCATCACCGCCCGTTTTCCCATTCGGAGAGCCGCCGGGGATGCGTGGTGGGGCAGGCTTCTCGTCCTTTGGTTTTTCGACTGCGGGGAACAAGGCGCTAGAAAATGCCGATAGGCTCTCGTCAGCGGCGATCGCTTCCTTCAATGGCGATTTACCCAACTTGACGATTCGCTCGTCACCTTCCCCTTCGATCTTTAGTTCATCTAGGCGATCGCCCAACAGCTTTTCCAAAACGACGGGGTTGGCGTTGGCAGTGGTAGCGATTGTAGAGATCCGGTCTTTTCGCTCAAATGTTGTGACCTTGCCCTCGGCGGTAGTTGCCCTTTCTTCAAGGGACGTTTTTGATTCCCGTAACTGAGCAGCCTCGTCTACCAAGGCGCGTAATTTAGGCTCGGTTTGCTCCAGTACCTCATCGGGAGTACCTTCAATGCCTAGCAATTTAGCCGTACTGGTCAATGCCCCCTCAACAGTTTGCAGGCGTTGCTGAGCTGTTTTCTTCTCGCCCAACAGCTCAAACCGTTTGCCGTCAACTGCTTCAAATGCTTGCTCTAGTGCGGCGATCGCATCCTGATCTACTCCCTCAACGCCCCGCACTTTCGCTAATGCTGTTTTGAAATCCATCGCTTACTCTCGGGTTTTTCTAAGGGTGCCTACGGTGTCCAAACGGGCGACGGTGCTCTATCCAGCCCCGTCCGCCGCTCCGCTGGTGACGCGCCATAGTTGGGGCGTTGTCCACTGCGCTTTAATCCCCGCAAGCGAGATTCACGGTATGCAGTAGCCGTGCGATCGTTGTCTGGTAAGTCCATGACTGGCACCAGTAGGCAACGGCACCAGTTATGCAGGGGGACAGAGATCTGACCTCGGCGGTAAATGTTCATGTTGCGAGCGGCACAATAGGGACAAACGCGCTCGTCTTCTGCCGTGACCAATTGCTCGTAAGGGATCTCAACCTCTTGATATTGCCGATCCGCTGCATCATTCCAAACCTCAACGGAGGTAGTGCGCACGGATTGCTCAGCCCGTCCCTTAAGCTTGCCTGCCTCTTCCCTTGCTTGCGTGAGCATTCGTCTAACACCCCATCCCGTCGTGAACGCCATTGTCAATATGGCAACTAGACCCGAACGGAACGCGACTCCCCATCCCCGCAGCCTTTCGACAGGCTCAGAGGGATTTGCTACTGGTAAGTCTGTGTCCGATGGTTGGATGCTGAGTAAGGCAATGAGGGCGATCGCCCCTTCTATCCCCGCCTCCTGTGATTGTCGAATCAGGTCTTCGTAGATCTGCTCTAGATCGGCAGGGCTTAGTAAGTATGCAGATGCCCCTAGCTCCTCAAGAATGGCCGAGGCCATCGACCGGGCGGAAAGGGCAACTCCTTCACGCTGTACACGCCGATAGATTTCAGATAGCCTGCGTTCCAATGCCACCAAGTTGCGATCAATCATCAGTTCAATACTGGCGATCGCCGCGTCTTCTAAGCGCCCTAGATCTTCAGACGCTTGGGCAACTAAATCAATCCTTGCCTGAGTCGTCATCACCGCCCTCTGGTGGATCTATCCCCAGCGGATTCACAGGTTCCCGCCGTCGAGATTCAGCCTCGCGCTCCTCTTCGATCAAAGCCATCTCTGCATCTGGATCGTCAGATAGCCCAGACAGGGCGATCGCTGATGCCCTACTCAGCAACCCTGCTTCATAATCAGATCGGATCTCCTGACGTTCTTCAGCGCTGAGCTTCCCAGTGGAAATCCTTAACTCTACGACCGCTTCGTATTGCTCGTATCCGAGTAGACGTAAAACGACGTTTAGGGTGTTGGCGATCGCGCTCTCAATAGGCCGCTTCCACCCTCTCAGAAACAACTCAAAGCCTTGACGCGCCTGGATACGGGATTCACCTGATAGTGTCCCGTCGCTTGTACTTAGCAAATGTCCTTGCTTGTACTCCAGGTACAGAAGTGTGCGGTTGAGGGCGATCGCTTGCTCAAACGTGTCGACTGGAACAGGTTGAGATTCATGGACTGATGGATTGGTGAGGGTTTCTCTGCCGCCTGGTTCACCTTGCATGAACCCAGGCACCACCAAGTCAATGCCGGGGCCACGTTCTACATTGGCAGGTAAATCGCCGTTTAGTAGCACTCGCTCACGGAATCCAGCTGTTTCCTGGTTGCGTACCATCATGGTGAGTGCATGACAGATAGCCGACTGCTTTTGTTTGGCTGATTCGGTCATCAGTGATGGCATTTTAATGTGTTGGATCAGCCAGCGCCCACCCGTGGTGACCTCTTTTGCGTTTGGGTCGTCGTCGCTACCATTACTGATTCGCAGAACTTCACTTGTTATCCATTCTTGGATTTGGTTTTCTTCATTTGTGGCATAACTGATCTTGTCAATAAAGCCATCTCTGCCACGATCAACCTTAACCGACCCCGCCTTGGGAGCATGAAGGTGATACCTCTGAATAGGGTCGGCGGCGTCCTCAAAGCGTTCGGGCTGATAAAGGCGTAAATTCCCTTCACCGCATACCCCAACGCTTAAAACAAACTCTGACCAAGGGTCTGATTGCTGAAAGTTGGTGGCTTTAGGATCAAGTTGCAAATATTGCTGCTCTACCCAGTCGATCCAGCGCTGCAATGTTGCTTCGGCCTCACCAGTGTCTTCTGCGCGATCGCCTGTCGAATCTTTTAGATACCAGTGAAACGGCTCTGAGATGAGTCCATCTTTCCAATTCTCGACTAACTCGCCGAGTACGTTATGACCCTGGAACACCCGCTTTAGAGCTGTCATTTTGGCGGTGTAGTTTTCATCGTCTGACGAAAACGTGGGGCCAATCCACGCAACGCTGAACAGATCGTCCCCTTTGTAAAACTGAATGTCCTTTGAATGCTTGTCCGCCATGCTCTCAGCGTTCCTACCAATTTTGGACGGCACGGGCGGCGGGAGGCTGGCGACGCCCGCGTTTTCGTCTCAGCACCCAAGAAATTAGCTGAGACGAGCCATCGACCTGATCATCGGTTGCCCCATTCGGGAAAGCCAGCAGCTCATCCGAATAGTCCTTGACGGAGAATGGGGCGATCGCAGCAGTGGGGACATGTACATTACCTGCTTCGTAATTAGGTGACACGGCTTCGGCTCTGGCCAGCTTGTCGCCTCGTGGCTCAATAGGTAATAGCCCTGAGATGTCAGCCCTTAAATCGTCAATAATGGCGGGGCCATTCGCTTTGTCCTCCACCAAGACCGCGTTTGGATAGGAGCTGAAATGTTCATAGCAATAAGCTGCCATGTCTTTAATGGCAGTCTTTGTCGCAACAAAGCCCATGCGATCGCGGCGTTGGTGCAATAAGTAAAAGTTGGGATAGGCAACACCCCATAGCTGAATTACGACGAAGCTTCCGGTGGTTGTCTTTTTGAAAGAAGCATCGACCGAAATATAGAACTCTTCACATGTGAGGATTTTGTAGCTCGCAAAGTATTGCAACCATCCTTTCTTGAAGACCGTCCCTTCGGGCGCTGTTGGACGCTGTTGATACAGTGCCAGCCAAAAGTAGTGCCGAATCCGCTTAGAAATTTTGTGCAGTCTTTGTAGGCTGATCCGGACTGGGTTCAACGCATCCCCCTCCTCTCTCCAGTCTGGTTCAAGGGTACAAGCGGGAGGAAGCTCAGGGCGATCGCGTTCCTTAATTGCTTCCCAACTGACGATATGCCAGTTTTCCGGATCGTCATCGTATTCACGCGATAGCAGCCATCCACTCAGATCGTCCTCATGCCATCGGGTCTGAAGAATGATAATCGCGGCGTCATCCTCGGCTCTTGTGTAAAAAGCCGAGTCATACCAGTCTTTATGCTTCTCTCGAATAGTCTCTGAGCTTGCCTCTTCATGATTCTTGAGAGGATCGTCAATAATGCCAAGAGAAAAACCTTTCCCGGTAATGGGCCCGCCAACACCTGCTGCCCACATACCGCCCTTCTGTTTGGTTTCCCAATGGTTAACGGCTGATGACTCGTCACTAATTTGACCGTCAGCGTCCCTAAAATTTTGCCGAGCTATCCGGCTAAAGCTGTATGCAAGATCGGCTCCGTAGCTGTTCAGCCCAACCCATTTCTCAGGATGGCGATACAGATAATAGGCTGAAAATAAACGGCTGACGAGTTCGCTTTTGCCATGTCGGGGCGGCAAGAATATCATCAACCGTTTCAGCTTCCCGTCTGCCACTTTTTGCAGCAAGGCGGCTAAGCGGCGCGACATCTCGCTCCACTTGTAGCGAGGGTTGACCAGGTTTACAAACTCAACAAAGCTGAGGACTCGAGAGCGATCGCTCGTTTCCCCCTCGCTACTCCATCTAGTGGCGTATTGCTCCCATTGTTTTCTCAGGCTTGCAATTGCCACTGCTTCTGTAGCTCATCCATGAACTCTTGCGGAGAGATGTTGAGGGCGATCGCGACCTCAGCTAAATCCCTTGCCGTGGGAGGCTGGATCTTGCGACGATATTCCAGCATCCTGATCAGGGCTGATATTGAGGCTCCAACGCCAGGGCTGTTCACCTTTAGGGCTTCATCCCCTAACTGTTCTTTAAGGTTTGGCAAGATCGCATTAATGACTGTCAAGTCGTCAAGCTCTCTGTCAGTTTTAGGGCTTTCGGGGCGGACTGGTTCCTTGCTATGGGCACGGGCAAAGTCAATGACCTTTTCTTCCCTTTGGGTTCGCCCCTTGTCCCAATCGCCCGCCGCCGCCCATCGAAAAATAGTGCGCTCTGACACGTCTAGTTCTTTGGCTATGTCACCAGGCGATCGCCCTTGCTGATAGAGCCTTGCGGCAATGCGTTGCTTTTCTAGTCGAGTCATCTCACTGTCATTTTTTGTCAGCACTGACATCTTGCTGTCAGAATTCCTGACATTGGCACGCTCCCGACAGAATTGGAGCCGCCACTATGCTTGTCTTCCTACTGCTCTGCACTGCAATCGCCCTGGCGAACCAACTATTTCTTTGCGCCCACTTGAACAAGCACCAAAAATCTGGCTAAAAGCGCTGGAAAATTAGTGACAATCCGTAGAATGTATGTAACCAACATGTTCCACGGATCGTCACTAAAATCATGCCTAAATCCAATACCGATACAGCCGCGATCAAACTCCAGACGGCTGAACTATTCGTCAAGTACTTGGAGTGTAAGCGATCGCGCCTTTCCCGGTTCCCAGTAACAGAACCCAGCTCAGAGGAGATCCGCTGGCGCAACAAAATAGCTGAACTGAACTGGGGGCTAGTTGTTAAGCAGGCACAAAAAGCAATGCGGATTTGCAGTGAGCCCCGCGATGACCTGCTCAGTGAGGGCAGTATCGGGCTAATCTCCGCAATTGAGGGCTACGACCCAACCAAGGGGGCGGCCTTCTCATCATTTGCCATTCCCAAGATCTATGGAGCTATCCAGCATTACCTCAGGGACAACCGCTTCCTGCACAAAGTCAGTCAAACCGGAGCGGAACTAGCATCGCGCATTCGCAACCTGAAGATAAAGCTTGCAAAGCATGGCCGGATCATGTCTGAGGAACAAATTGCTATAGAGGTCTTTGAATTGACTTCTGAGCAATGGGCGGACTTGGATGCAGAAACGCGATCGCAAACCGCTGCCTCACTGGATGAAAGCGAGATTGACTTGCCCTGCCACCCGTCTGCAATAGCCGAACGGGAGTGGGAACAGGCTCAATTGCAACGAACGATCGCGATCGCCATGTCGCAACTACCAACCGATGAGCAACAAGCCCTCAGGTTCGTTATCTGGCATGATTGGCCGCTGAAAGCGGTTGCAGCCCGCATTAATTGCTCAGAAGTTGAGGCCGGGGTCATCTACCAATCCGCACTCAGGCACTTGAGGGAATTAGGGTATGACAGTGGCGATCGAGCAAATGACAGCGAACGAACTCTCACGGTTAGCTGTTCTTGAAGAAGCAGTGCAGGGCTGTATTGACGGCATTCAAGCCAACCTTGACGAGATGTCTAAGGCATTGGCAGAGATTAGAGACAAGCGCTATTATCGCCAGACTCATGCCAACTTTGAGGCTTATTGCCAGGAAAGATTCGGTAAAGGACGCACTGGCGTAAATCGCCTTATTCGTGCTTCCCAGGTCTTCGAAAATTTGGTGCCGATTGGCACCAAACCTGCCAATGAATGGCAGGTGCGATCGCTTACCGATTTGCAGCCAGAGGATCAACGTGAAGCTTGGCAGACAGCAGTTGAACGCTTTGGCGATCACCCAACAGGCAACGAAGTTGCAGCAATTGCAGGGAGCTACAAGCAATCAGAGGACACAGTAGAACTTACTCCTTTGAACGAAGGAAGCCAAGTAAGAATTCTCAGCAAAGAAATGAATGGGGTTGATGCTGTCGTGGCCAAGGTTGAACGCGACGGCAATTTGTACTGGTGTGATACCGAGAATCGTGAGGGGCTTCCTTTTTTGCGTGCTGAACTAGAACTAATCGCCGCCCCAAGCACTGAACCCCCGCCCCCCAAACTATCCCCCCGTGAACAGATCTCAGGGCTGAAAGTGTTGCTCCAGGCTACATACGATGTCATCTGGAATACCGCATCACCCACGGATGAGTTACAGGATGCGGTGGAGAAGGCACTGGAGTAGGAACGCTTGGGATAAATATGAGGGCTGGCCATGCCCGATCTCTCCCATCTACGCAAATTGCTACAAAGCAAAAACAAGCGCCTTCAGTTCCTTGGAGGCGCTGTTGCTGTATTCTTTTTGCTCCCAAATTTTTACGAAACTGACAATCCCAGAATCAGGCGCATCATCGACAACACTCACGGGCTAGCAGCGATCGCTCTCACTGTGGTGACGCTAGCTATCCCGCCGGAGAGTCTAGAAGACAAAGACGATAATGCGGTTTGATCGAGTCCTTGTTGACATCCTTGAGTTCATCCGGCGGTGGCTGTACTGGCAAGATGCCAAGGTCACTGCAAAACCGTTTGAGTCTATTCGCGATTTCCCAATCAGCCATCGGGGCGTGTTGCAGCATATCAAGGGACGGGATACAGAGCGCTCAATCGATACATGGCGCTGGTGTCCAAAGACCAACACCAGTGAATACATCCCCCTCGCCCAACGGGATCAGGATATTCACATCTACCTTGATTACCACCCTATGCTGCCTGAGTTCCGCAAGCCATCGGGCAATATCACGGCGGTACGGTATCAGCGCGATCGTCCCACACATCAAATACTCATGCTTAAAGCGGGACACCACCTGAACCCTAAAACCGGAGAGTACGACGTCGAATATTTGTCTGATTGTAGTTTCGACTTTTCTAAGGGGGTTGAGCGCAGTTACGAGGCCATCAATCGCAAAGCGCTACGTGCAACATCAATGCTAGCAAAGATAGTTGCACTGCATAGCGCGGCCATTGGGGGTGATCGATGGCGGTGGAAACAGGAAATGCGCCAAATCTTCCATCGGGTCACTAGGGCTGACGAGCCATTTGTTAATACATTCGCGTACCGGGAGTTCAAGGCTTGACGAACGACTCCCTCCAGCTAGTTGAATCAGACCCCCGTGGCATCAGCCTGTTTGAGCGGGCGGGCAGCGATCTCCGCTGTCTCTACACCAATCCGTCCGGGCTTGCTATTAATAACGGGTTAGTTTCCCCTGGAACGCTGCTCTGCGAGGTGTTGCCAGGGCACCGCGATCCGGTGCACGACGGGCGATCGCTACTCCAGATCTACCAGGGAGTCCTGGATACAGGTATCCCTTGGCATGAAATTATCCCGTTTTCTGGGGATGTGAACGGGGATTGGTTCAAAGTTTCGGCGGTGCCTATGGGGGGCGATCGCGTTGCCATCTATTACGAAGATGCGACGAACGACCAAGAACAAAAACTGCGTGATCCTCTGACTGGGCTGTACAACCGTAATGCCCTTCAACTATTTGAAGGGCGGTTTGAGAGCGTCCTGTTCCTTGACTTAGACCGATTTAAGGCGATCAACGATGTGCGGGGGCATCCGTTGGGAGATCGGGTGTTGAAAGCGATCGCGGATGAGTTGCAGGCGATCGCCCGCATTCACAATGCTTTCGCTGTCCGAATTGGTGGTGATGAATTCTTGATACTTTTCATCGGCAATGATGCTATTGATTCAGCCGTTGATTGCTGGCTAGCCATCAAAAGCACTGAGATTGAGGGAGCAAACTGCTCTGTTTCCATTGGTGTGGCCGATCACTTGTCAGGCGATATTGAGCTAGCCTATGGGCGTGGCGATCTTGCGTCCCAAAAAGCTAAGGAGAGCAAGGGGAATGAGCAACCCGAATACAGGATCGTGGAGTGGTCTTTAGACTTGCATGAAAAATCGCAGCATCGCCAAAAGATCACAAAACTGATGAGCGATCCCCCTAACCTAGACTTCGCTTTGGCGTTTCAGCCCATTGTCCACATCAACACAGGAGCGATTAAAGGGTGCGAAGCGTTGATCCGTATCCCCGACGTGTCGCCTGAAGAAGCCATCAGGACAGCAGAGCAACTTAACAAAATGGCTCAGGTAACAGAGCGCGTTCTTTTACAGGCGATCGCTGCGCTGAAACAATGGGAAGCGATCGCCCCGGACTGTTCCGTCTCTATCAACGTTTCCCCTGGAGAACTGCAAACACCTGGATTTGCTGAACGGTTCTTGCGTACCCTAGCTCAGAATGGTATCCACCCAGGGCAAATCAATATCGAGGTGACAGAGCGCGGGTTTCTATCCCACCTGCGGGAATACCAAACAAACATCCTCGCACTGCAGGAGACCCGGCTGACATTGAATCTAGATGACTTCGGCTCAGGGGATAGCGGGTTATGGATCTTGACGAATTTCCGCTTCCCATTCGTCAAGATCGACCGGGGGTTAATTGTCCAGCCCCATGACCCAGGACAGGTTAAAGCCCGCAAGATTGTTTTGTGCCGCTCTCTCGTCAATGCGTCAGAGGAGATGGAATTTACCCTAATTGCTGAAGGAATTGAGACGGAAGAGCAGCGATCGCTTTTGGCGGGGATGGGAATACCACTAGCTCAGGGCTATCTGTTCTCAAGGCCGCTTAGCTTGGATGCGTTTTTGGAGAGGATTGAGGGCGATCGCTCAAATTACTCATCTCTCACCAGATAAACCTCATAAAGCAAAACAGGTTGAGTTACTGGATTGGAAGCTAAGCCGTTTGATTGCGGCAAGCTAAGTCTGTCAGCTACCACAACCCCCCTGAACATTACGCTCAGGGGGGGTATTAGCGGGATGGGGCAGTCGCTAAAGCTGAACATAGCCCAAGCGAAAAAGTCTAATCATGAAAACCGAAAGATTAACCTCATAGCACCTTGCCAAGCCTTTGAGATATTCCGGCGCTGGTTCCAGTAAATCCATTTCTTTGCATTTTGATATATCCCTTTCTATGAGCTTTGCTGGCATCAAAAGCTCTTCGGCAAATAGATTGGCTTCCTCTTGTTTTGGATCAAGGGCGCTGCCATCTGAGGCCGGATTAAGATAGAATCCCTGAGCCGAACCTGCTTTGTCCATGTGAACAACTTCGCCTTCGTGCAGGAGGAAATGCCCCAACTCATGAGCCACCGTAAAACGGCACCTAGCCTCACCATGCTTGGGATTGATGCCGATGGTGACCTTGCTAGATTCTTTGTCTCTTAACAGAAAACCCAACAGATCAGCATTTGCGGATTTCTTGATGACGGATATACCCAAATCTTCTGCGATCTTGTAAACATTGATAGGGGCTACTAGGCTGTCGGTGTCGTTTAATAGCTTCTCAGCGGTGGCTCTGATAAATTTTCTTCTAATAGATGCAGGCATTGTCTGATCTCAGGTTAATCGCGATCGCTAGTGCTTTAACGCAAACCACTTTTGATGGGTGCTGACGGGCGATCGCCTTTCGGGGCGGGATTGGGGTGCTTCAATGCAAATCAACCGCAGGAGTCAAGTCGTTAACAAGACTGTGTAAGCACTCTAGCAGGGCAAAGCCCAAGTAGTAATGCGAAACAACAGCACTACAAACCGAGATCTCGCCTATTTCAATCCCCGGATCAACTTCAACTGTCCATACTTCACCATCAAATCTTGCATCGATCTTCCATTCGCGCGATCGGCATAAGTCCATGAACCTTGGATAGAATTCTTGCCCTACATCTTTGTGATTCAGTCTAGCAAGCCACGTTGAACGTATGCGCTGCTCATCCAGCGTGGCTTCGTTAAACCAAAAGGGTTCAAAAATAGGATGAAATTTATGAATCCTGTAAAGAGCTGCAGAGAGGGGTAATACTTCTTCCTTATCCATGTCACACTTCTCTCTCAAGTCGGTAGTGCAAATGTTCACAAGCCCACCCTGGGACAATAGATTGCCCGTCATTGATACTTGCCCAGCAACACCCATCCTGCTCAGTGTCGAACCGCACAGCCACGGCTTTGCCGCCCCCTCAACCTCCCCTGCACGCTGCTCCAGATATCCTCGACGATATCGCAACAATCGCGGGATCTGCGCGTTCATTGCCAGTAGCGCGTCCGTGGCGGTGGCTCCGGTGGCGGCATAGGGGCCGGAGGTGGCGTGCCAGTGGGTGGGGGTGTGGTGGAGGTGGGGTGGGGCATGGGGTTAGATGAACGCTTCCTTCATCACTTCGAATATCTGCCTGTCTTCGTCGGTGCGTATAGATGAACCTTTGTAATCCAAAACAAATTCAATCAAGTCATAATATGGAGCACTTCTAAATTTGAATCGACACTCTGCCTTGACTACTTTTTCGGCATATCGAGTATTTATAACGTCTTCTAATTTCCAAAGCCTTAGGGCTGACGGATAGCTATCTAAGAACTCAATTAGCTGCCTGACTGTGACTCTCGCCTCGTCTGGCATTGAACAAAAGCGCAAGTACCTTTTACAAGCAAGCCTTAATTCTGTGATGACCGATCCATAAGCATTCTCTAGCTGCTTCTCGGGCGAAAACCTTGCGCCGCCATACTCAGGCTTGATTCGTTCTGTCCACTCCCATTCCTTGATCACGTGATAAAAACACGCGGAATTTTGCACACTCGTCGTCTCGCAGACAAACGCCTGGAACCTCTGAACCCCGAACCCTTGATAGTCTCGTTGCATAGCTTTAGCGTGGTGCTTTCCTTTGCTTAAGGCAGAGTAATGCCCAACCAATCTTTCTTGTAGGCTTGAAGCCCTCCCTACGTAGCGCTTACTAGTTGTACTGCACTCTATGCAGTAGATACCTGGGTCTTTGGGCGCAAAAGCCTTTGCGTCCGCCAACGGGAAGGGGGTCAGAATGTCAACCATAAAAGCTCAAACACAGGCTTGATTTACTGATATTTTACAGTAAAATAGGCACTAGATGCAATCTAAAAGAGTTGGAGATTAAGCGGGGTGAGCATATTATGAATGCGACAATAGCGGCTAGAATGCCACGGATTATTTTTGGACTCAATATGGACGCTCGGACGTTTTGTCGCAGATGGTTCAAATCCACTCCTGAAGAAGAGGCGGAAAGAGGGTACAGGGAGAAATGCATACATCTTCTGTCTCAAGTCCTAAAAATCAACGCTAATTCCATCCAGAGATGGGGGAAGGGGATGGATCTGGAGACGCCAGACACCTACAAAGCGGCGCTAGCGTATGCCGACATCTTGCGGGAAATGATCGAGAACACTCATGGCAGCACCGACATCCTTAGGCTTGTTTTAGAAGAAAAAGAGCGCAAACGCGATTAGATTTTACTGAGAATTCACACTAAACCCCTTGTCAAATGACAAGGGGTTTTTTAGTGTGGTCTCACAAGGCGGGTGACAAGTTGAACCGTTCACCCGTTCATATCAAGGGAGCTTTAGAACATGGAAACTGCTACAGAGGTAAAGGTGCAGCCCAGTACAACAGCCCTAGAGGGTGTTCAGGTTGTTGACCGCATCAGCTTTGATTTGGGGAACCGAGTAAACGCCCTGACTGACGGCAAGAAAATTGTTAGCTTCCCAAGCTACTCTGATCGTTTAAGTTCAAGGCAGGATCTTGATTTCAGCCTGCCTGACTTTGTGGAAGGGCGTTCTTTCCGGGTTGACGTTGGAGCGCAGAGCTTCAAAGTAGGTGCGATTGCTGGACTACTCACAGCCAAGCCCACCTTTAGCGGCGACAAGTGGGCAAAAGCAAAAGAGTTTTTGTTTGCTGGGTTGTCTGCCTTGGGCATTGAGCAAAGCGCCCATATCAAAGAGTTGCGGTGCTCGGTGCCAGATGATCAGGATTTGTCCCAGCGCACTCCCTTTGAACTATTGGCGAATCAAGCGCACCAGTTCAAAGTCAATGGACGCGAGTACACGGTGCAGGTTGGCGAAGTAAAGATCGCCGCCGAAGGTAAATTTGCATGGCTCCGAGCTGTGAAAGATGGCTTACTGGAGTATCCCGCCTACCTCAACGGAGTACTTGATCTTGGTGGCGGTACGGCGATCGCCCGCTTAATTACTCCTGACGGCACAATCGCCCGTGATTTTGAAAAGGTGCTGCAAGGCGGGACTTCTGAGCTAGCAGCGCAAATTGCGGCAGAGTGCAGCTTGTTGGGCGTAGAAGGCCAGATCATGGATGCGATTGCAGATGGCAGCTTTCGAGTTCATGCTATCGACTTCAAGAGCACCTATGACGCATTGCTTCCTGGCTGGGTTGAGGGCATCCGAGCCGAAATGAACAAAGCGTGGCGCCCTATCCAAAACCAGTATGCACAGATTTTGATTGTTGGTGGCAGTGCTCCGATCTTTACCCCATTTGTGCAAGACAACCCCCGATATGTAATGGCTCCTAATCCTCAGTTCTATGGACTGGAGGCAATGCAAAACAATGGCTAACGTAACTCGGGTCAACCTTACCGGGGAATATGCGATCGCTGTATGGGCAGCAGCTCAACAAGAAAATGTATCGCAAGCCGAAATAGTACGAAAAGCGCTGAGAGCCTACTGGGGAGACGATTTGAGCAGTGCTCCTAAACCACAAATGACAGGTTCAACCGTTCAACCGTTCAACCGTTCAACCGTTCAACCTGCTGGGCAGGCAAACGGCGTAAAGCCAGACCTGCCAAGTGTTAGCGAGTTATTTAGTCATGGGGCGTAGATTATGCAGCTTCAATCCCAGGTCGAATTCCAAAGCCCTGTCGAGGTTCAATCTCCTGTGCAGTTCCAGTCTCCAGTGAGGTTTAGGGAGTCGGCAGACGGGACTGACTACGGTGTGTTGGCGATCGTGCTTATTGTCGGCATTGTCATAGGGAGGATTTTCTAGTGAAACAGTGGATCTTCCTGCTCAGTAGCACTCTAGCCGCCACACTGCCAGTGTCAGCGATCGCTCAACCTGCTGGTGTTGCAGGGTTTGAGGACATGTTTCCCATTCGCCCCGCCTGCCATCAAATGGTATCAATGCCGTCTGCGCAGGCAGGGTGGAGAAGTTGGGGCTACAGCTACCAAGGCGGCTTTATCCAGGTCTACGGGCTGGAAGAGATGCCTCTGGAATCAGCCTACGGGTGGTTGCAGGATGCGGGGTTATGCGTTCTAGGAGGCGATACGGTGGCGCTGGAAGCCCTGCCAAATGCTCCGACAGAAGGTGTTGGAGCCTCTCCTAGTGCAGCAGCGTTGGCTGAAAGCATTCAAAATGCGTCAGGTGAGTCTGAGGCGATTTCGTTTGAAAGCGCATTGTTTATTGCAGGCTGTTTGGGGTGGATTTTGCTAGGTCTTCGCCCTGAAAAAGACACTCCTGTTAGTGACCTGCAAATGCCAGAGCCGCCTATCCGCCCGGATTCGGTTGCATTGCCTGTTGTGCGGTCAACGCCTGCAATCGCGCTCCCAAAGGCGGTTAGTGCGCCTGAGACAGTTCCTATGGACTCCGCCCCGACTGTTGACGCATCTGAACCCCAAACCGCTGTAAGAGAGATCCTGAAAGCTCCTCTGTATACCCGCATCTTTTTGGGTGGGCAACGGAGCGGTAAAAGCTTTGCTGCATCTAGACTTAGCCAGTATTTGCAGCAACATAACGGGACAAAGGTTTATGCCATCAACCTGGCTCTGGTTAAGAACCCGGAGCATTGGAGTCATGCCAACAAGTCAGCGATCGCCGATCTGACTGCACCGACCATTACAGAAGGATCTGCGCTCAAAGCCATTAAGGATGCGATGGCGACTCTAGAAGAATTTAAGCGCCATAAAAATGCCCTGTTATTGATTGATGAATGGACAATTATTGGGGCAACAACCTTCAAATTTAATGAGCAATTAAAGCCCTTCATTGATGAAGTTTGCAGCACTATCACTACTCTATCAAGTAGGGGATTGCAAGCTGATCAAGCGGTGTGGTTGATTGCGCCTCATTGTCGTCTTGATTTTCTCGAAAAAACAGCTAAAGCGCTAAAGCTTTGCAAGCTGTGCTTGGTTGCTGCTAATCCTGTAAATCCGTTCGATGTAGACGGCAATTTAATCTCATTTGACGGTGAGCTATTTGATCAAGTGAAAAACAACTGGAGAGATGTTACGTTGCCTGATCAAGGCATTAATTCTCTCGACTCAAAGCGAATTGCTTTTATTAATGGACAGTGGCTCCCGTTGGGGGGTATTGGCGCAGATTTCCTTTGTAAGACACCTGCAAGCGGTAAGAGCGAAAATCTTACTTCTTACGGAGCGGAAGAATTAACTAGTAAGACTGTAAGACAAGAGCAGGAGAGAGATCCAGCGGTTTTTGCCACTCGTGTCAGCGAGTTGGTAGATCTTCCGGTAAGCCAGGTTGAGGCGGCTTTCCAGGCATGGGCGGAGGGGAAAAAGGATTCTTACATTATCGAAAATGTTTGGAATATGTCAGGACGGTATTACACCGATGGGCGAGAAAAGCTTGACCGCTTAAAGTACTTCATGGAGGCAAACGAGGATGGCTAATCCACAAAATAATCCAACTACTTTTGATAGAAGATTTGCAACAGGAATCCCTTCTGGCGATCAGCTGTCTAGCTTAGAAGCTACCCATCGAAAATATGCACGATCTTATAAAGAAAACCGCAGAAAAACTAGAATGTTTAAGCTTGCAAAGCGGGCGGCGTGGGTTTTGTTTGGCGCTGACGTTTGGTTTAGTTATCAAGGTATTACAGCCTTTTCGGGTTCAGGTGAATTTGCTTTATTTGTTGCGGCTTTTGTAGGGGCTGGGCAATGGGTGGTAAGTGAATCAATACTATCTAGATCTTTGGGTGGATTGATGAAGCTTGATGCAAACACCGATGGAGAGATTACGACAGCTGAGTGGACGCGCTGGGCTATCCATTTATCTGCATTGTTGACGGTCTACGGGCTTGATATCGCCACGAACTTAGCAGCAATTAATGGTGAGGTGTTGGGGACGTTGCCGTTCACGATCGCAGGGGATGAAGCAGCAAGGAGCGTCCCTACGTGGGTTGCCTGGATGACTTCATTGCTAATTTGCACCATTCTTTGCTTTGCAGATGAGTGGATTCATTCAATCAGTGACACTCGACTAGCTGAGCTTGAGGAAGAGTTGCCAGGGCTAAAAGAGAAAGCGTTTTATCTAGAGGCAAGACAAAAAGAAGCAGGGGCGTATGGAGAGGTGATCTTAAACAAGGCCGCTGTAAAGGGAGCAAAACGTGGCGAGACGTACTAAGCCCATTTTTTATATTCAGGTCAAGTGGTATCACCGCGTTCAACCCTTGACCTGGGTTTTAGTCGCGCTGTTCATTTCAGATCTACTTGCGCCTGGCTACTTACGATTCCATTTTGGTTTTTTCACTGTGGATGTTGCCAATGCAATCCAAAACAATCACTCACATTCACCGAATCGGGTTGCCCCTACTGGCTCTCAGTAAAGAGCAGATAGTGCAAGTAGGTCTGGCGATCGCAATATTTTTTCCTGCTGGCAACGCCATTGCAGAGGGTTTTACGCCGTGGGGATACTCCGCAAGGCAGTCCACGTCGCCTGCATTAGCCGATGAAATGCTTAGTGTTTCTGATGCCCCGATTCAAAAGGGCGAAGAGGTAGCAGGATACCCTGTCACATCGGGCTATGGCTGGCGGGGTGATATCGGCATCCCTGGGGCTAGCGCAGATCACAAAGGAGTAGATTTCGCCACACCTTCTGGCACCCCTTTGCACATGGTTGGAGAGAGCGGCGGCACCGTTGAGTGCTGGCAAGACAATGGCGGCGGCGGCACGGTTGCAAACATTACGCTCACTACTGGTGACTACAACTTTCAAGCATTACACCTTAGCGGATGCCATTCAGGGCAATTCAATGCGGGTGAAGTCTTTGCCTACACCGGAGATACAGGGATTGGGGCAGAACATCTAGACTTCCGGCAGTTTGACAAGAATGCAGTTAATCCGTCTCATGAGCTTGGGACACACGTTCATCCTGCGCGTGGATGGGCAGAATGGCTTCTAACAGGAAAAGCACCAATCAATCCAGGCATTGCGGTTGGCGGTATCTTAGAGGGTGGCACCGATTCACTTGCTGCGATCGCCATCGGCAATGCAGAAGGGACTCGCAACCCAGACGGCAGCAAAACCCCGCTGTATCAGGGGCACACCGATCCAGGTAATAGTGCTTCCAATAGCGGCACCTTTTCTTGGCAGGCAGGGGGATGCTCCACGCCTGAAGAATGCGATCAGCGAGGGCTAGAGCGGCTACAAGGGGCGCTTAATGATTTGTCTGGGATGCAGGGGGGCGATCGCGTTGCTGCTGATCCAGAGGCGCTGATCAACTACTTGGACTTGATGATTCAGGCTCCGCTTGCTGCTGAAGCATTCCCGTCACTTTATGCCCGCACAGGCGACATTTTGAAGGCGCGGGTGGAATCATTTCGCAACCCAGCGACAGGGCAATTTGAAACGACTTTGACGGGTGACGGCATTAATACGCTGGACGGTGATCAGCGTCGTCGGATGGATGCAATAAAAGAGGTCTTGGTTCGGCACGGGAATGTCACGGTTCGTCCACAGGTGCAACCTCAACCCACCGCCACCACCGATCAAGCCATGGCCTATTTCCAAGAAATCGCTAACGGCAGTGAGTTTGGCGGTGGTTCTGGCGTTCGACGCTGGCAACAGGACGTGATCGGGTTTCAGGTGCAGGGGCAACCGAACCAAAACGATCTCGCCACGCTCCGGCAAGTGCAGTCAGAGCTGACAGCGTTAACGGGTATCCGGTTTGAGCAATCCGACAACCCCGATATGCTGATTCGGTTCATCCCCGAAGAGCAGTTTGCAAGTGTAGAGCCAAACTATGTGCCAAGGAATCTGGGTTTCTTTTGGGTGCAGCTTGCAGAAGACGCTATCACCAACGCCCGCATCCTCATCTCGACAACGGGCATCACCCAGGAGGAACGCAACCACCTGATCCGAGAGGAGGTGACGCAAGCTATGGGGTTGATGAATGATTCCCCCCGCCATGCCGACAGTATTTTTCATTCGGAGTGGAGTAGCACGGCTAAAGTACAAGGCTACTCAGAGTTGGACAAGGCCGTGATCAGAATGTTGTACGGGAGGTAGCCATGGCTAGCGGCAAGCAACACGATTGCTCCATCGCCTATACCACCCCCATCTACGGCCTCGCCGCCGCATGGCTCACAGGGAGTGTCGGGTACGGACTGCTGAGTGCGATCGCATTCTTGTGGAGTGGATTTTGGTTATCCCCTGACTTGGATATCCACAGCGATCCTTATAAGCGATGGCTGATTCTGCGGTGGTGCTGGCTCCCCTACCAAAAACTGATTCCACACCGGAGTGTATGGAGCCACGGCATAGGGATTGGGAGCCAGCTAAGAATACTCTACGTATGCGCATGGTTGGCACTGCTTGGATTTGGTGGGGCGATTGTTCAGCTAGTGACGCAATATCCAAAAGAATGCCTGGTGCTTGCGATCGCCTGTGAAGCGTCGGCGTTGGTTCATTTGTTCATGGATTGCAAATAAGGAGAAAACTAAGATGGGAACACGAGCAGACTTCTATATTGGAACAGGTCAAAGCGCTGAATGGCTTGGATCTATCGCGATGGACGGCTACCCGGATAACCCAGGGCATCCAATGAAATTAGTTGGGGTCGAGACTCAGGGGCGCTACCGAGAAGTGGTCGAAGAGATTTTGTCCAGCGTCTCTCATAGCACCACGCCTGATCAGGGTTGGCCGTGGCCGTGGGATGACAGCAGCGTCACCGACTATGCATATTGTTGGGACGGGTCGCGAGTTGTAATCGCATCAGACGACGAGCTTGAAGAAGATGACGAACCTGAGCCGTTCCCTCGCATTCCATTTATGTTGCCTAATCAATCTCATCGCAGAAATGTGGCACTTGATGAACGAAGTGGGCTGGTCATTTTTGGGGTTTGAAACCATGCAACCAACCCTAGAAGCTTTGCTTCTCAGTAACTGGCGAATCGTCCCCGTCTACGAGATGGCGATCGCACCCCAATCAGCACCCCAACAAGGGCAAGCCGATCGCTGGCGACCCAAGCCAAAAGTAGTGAAGTACCGCGCTTGGCGAGATGAGTTTGCAGCGCACTGGCAACCGGAATGGAAGCTACCGGAGATGCCCGTGTTTATTTTTGGAATGCCGATGCCAAAAAGCTGGAGCGGGAAAAAGCGCGAACGCATGAATGGCACTGTCCATCTATCGCGCCCTGACACCGACAATATGATCAAGGCCGTTGTCGATAGTATTTATCGCTTGCCGCGGTATGAAGGGCGCAACGACAGCGAAGTGTGGTGTGCGGTGGGGTTGAAATTCTGGAGTTGCGAGGGGTATGTGAAGATTGGGCGGTTGGTGCAGGGCTAACACAGAAGGGGCGATCGCTGAATGCGATCG
>JBCBSJ010000014.1:0-49217 GCA_039819245.1 Cyanobacteria bacterium J06638_20 | reverse complement strand
GTCAATACCATCGGCATTCGCAGTTGCTATGACGAAGGGAAACGCGTGGCAGAGACTCTCGCATTCGACTACCATCGCCAAAACAATGTAGACATTCGAGTCGCTCGCATTTTCAATACCTATGGCCCGCGCATGTTGGAAAATGACGGTCGAGTTGTCAGCAACTTCATCGTGCAAGCTTTACAAGGCAAACCGTTAACGGTTTATGGCGACGGTTTGCAAACGCGAAGTTTTTGTTTCGTGTCGGATTTGGTTGAAGGGCTCATGCGATTAATGAATGGCCCTCACCTCGGGCCTGTCAATTTAGGCAATCCCGATGAATACACCATCCTTGAGTTAGCCAAGACTATTCAGGGAATGATTAACCCAGATGTGGACATCAAGTTTGAGCCGCTTCCTCAAGATGACCCCCGTCGTCGTCAACCCGATATTACTCGCGCACGAGCTTGGTTTGATTGGCAACCGACCATCCCTCTAAATGAGGGTCTGGAGTTGACAATCGAGGATTTTCGTTCACGGTTGGGTGATGCGCCTCGCCCAATTATTTCTTCGTCCCATGTTTAGCCTGACTCAGGCTATGGGGCATGTTAGTCAGCAAATTAGACTCGGCGTTTTAAACTGGTTCACATTTTGAATGTCGTCGTTTGTCGGTCAGGCTGTCATACGGCTACACACAGATCTAGTACTGTTAAGAGGATGAGCTTATGCGTGTTTGTGTTATTGGGACAGGTTATGTGGGTTTGGTAACAGGCGTTTGCCTGGCTCACATTGGGCATCAGGTTGTCTGTGTAGACAACAACGAAGAGAAAGTAAAACTGATGCAGTCTGGACAGTCTCCTATTTACGAGCCTGGCCTGTCTGAATTGATGACGGAGGCTATTCGTAAGGAGCAAATCTCTTTTACGACTGATCTGAGCGCAGGTGTGCAGCATGGCGAGGTCTTGTTTATTGCTGTGGGGACTCCGCCGTTACCAACGGGTGAAAGTGACACTCGCTATGTTGAAGCCGTGGCTCGGGGAATTGGCGAGCATCTCACCGATGGGTACAAGGTGATTGTCAATAAATCCACAGTGCCCATTGGTTCGGGGGACTGGGTTCGCATGATTGTGCTGGATGGTGTGGCCGAGCGTCAGAAAACACTGGTTCCTTCGGGAGGTGGCACAGCGACGGACATTGATGTTGATTTCGATGTCGTCAGTAATCCCGAGTTTCTACGGGAAGGGGCAGCTATTTTCGATACCTTCAACCCCGATCGCATTGTTCTTGGCAGCAACGGCGATCGCGCCATAGCCATGATGAAAGACCTCTACGCGCCGATCGTATCGCGCCAGTTTTCTGAAGATAAAACGGGGCCTACGGTGCCTGTGGTGGTCACAGATCTGAACTCGGCGGAAATGGTGAAGTATGCATCCAATGCATTCCTGGCAACCAAAATTAGCTTCATCAACGAAGTTGCCAACATTTGCGATCGCGTCGGAGCCGATGTTACCCAGGTCGCTAAAGGGATTGGTCTAGACTCTCGGATCGGCAGCCGCTTCTTGCAGGCCGGTATTGGCTGGGGGGGATCCTGCTTCCCGAAAGACGTGTTGGCGCTGATTCACACAGCAAACGACTACGGATACACCACCGAGCTACTCAATGCAACCGTCAGCGTGAACAAGCGCCAGCGGATGATGGCGCTGGAAAAACTGCAGCAAATGCTGAAGATCCTCAAGGGCAAAACCGTTGGCTTGCTAGGGTTGACCTTTAAGCCAGATACCGATGACATGCGCGATGCTCCAGCGCTGGATCTGATTGAAAACCTCCATCGCCTGGGCACCAAAGTCAAAGCCTACGATCCACTGATTTCCCAATCGGGCATGCGGCATGGTTTGTCGAATGTGATTGTTGAGACGGATGCTGAGTTGTTGGCTGATGGCTGCGATGCGCTGGTTTTGGTCACTGACTGGAAGCAGTTCAAGGGGTTGGACTACGCCAAAATGGCAAAATCTATGCACAATCCTGTCATGATTGATGGCCGTAATTTCCTCGATCCAGACGCAATGCAAGCTGCTGGCTTCCAGTATGTTGGAGTCGGTCGGTAATCAAAGTGCTACATCCAGGTTTTCCATGACCCCGCTCATGGCTGGATAGAGGCTTTGAGAGAGTTCAATACAAAAACGCGGAGATGAATTTCTTCATCTCCGCGTTTTCATAAGGCTAAATGAAGTCCCGAAAACTAATGAACCAGGCTGTCGACCAAGCATTATACACAGGGTTGGCCAGTCATATTTTCGCGGCGGTCGACCTACCAGTAAGACCGACCGCGCAACAATATAAAGCTGTCGTTGGGGCAGGCGTGTTACTTGAGAATCTCTTCCAGAGCCGGTTTCACTGTTTCATATTGAAAAGTAAATCCACTTTCCTGGGTGCGTTTGGGAAGAACTTGTTGCCCTTGCAACACCACTTGAGCCGCATCTCCCAAAAGGGTTTCCAGGGCGATCGCCGGGACGGGAAGCCATGACGGGCGATTCATCACCTGCCCCATATTCTGAGTAAATTCTGTCATGCGCACTGGATTCGGGGCTGTGCCATTGAAGACGCCGTCTATCTGTGGGTCAGTCAAGGCTTTCACCATGAGGTTGACCAAATCATCTCGGTGAATCCAAGAAAACCACTGACGTCCACTACCAAGTGGTCCCCCCGCAAACATCTTGAACGGGAGTAGCATTTTCTCGACCGCGCCACCCATGCCAAGGACAATGCCCGTGCGGATGATTGCCAGGCGGGTTCCAGTCTCTCGCACCTTCTGGGCTTCGGCTTCCCATTCCTGACAAACCTGTGCTAGAAAATCGTCGCCCTTCGCACTCGATTCATCGAAGGTCGCCGTTTCGCTGGTACCGTAGAAGCCGATCGCCGATGAGTTGACGAGAACAGACGGTTTGGGATTGGCCTGGGCGATCGCCTCCACAATTTTTTGGGTGCCAATCTTGCGGCTATCGAGAATGTCTTGCTTGCGCTGAGTCGTCCAGCGTTCTTCGGCAATGGGTGCCCCAGCTAGATTGACGACCCCGTCGCATCCGGCAATCGCCCCTTGCCATGCTCCCGACTCCAGTGGCGTGTAGCCGACGACTTCCACCTGAGGAAAGGCGGTTTTGGGAAACACGCGCTGTCCCCGCGCGGCGTCTCGCGTCAGTACGACCACACGATGTCCCTCTTCCTGAAGCCGTTCCACTAGGCGCGTTCCTACAAATCCGGTTGCTCCCGTCACTGCGATTTTCATAAGTTGATGCTCAATATCTCAACAAACGGTCATGGCTCTCCTTACTCATTATCCAAGGTTGAACCATTTTACGGAGAACCAGGAAAGTTTGATAGGGGAGAGATCATCTGGGCAATGTTGCAGCATTATGCCCAATGGATATCAGCTAGATATCAGCTCCAGCCGTAGCTTGCACTATTCCCGCTCGCCATATTCCATGTCATTAGCTTCGGCATAGCGATGCATGAATCGCATCAACCGCTCCCAGTGGTCGGCACGTTCTATGTGGATACGACAATCAACCCGCTCCAACTCATCTCCATCGAAGCCTCCGTAGATGATTTGCAAGGAAGAAGGCGTGAGGTTGATGTCGCCTTCTTCGTCTCTGAGGCGGAGGGTTTTGTTGAATTGATGGGTATAGCTGTTGAACCGCTCCAGCGCTTTGAGTTCTTCAAACGAAAAGACAATCACATAGATGCCTGTGCGATCGCGCCGCAAGCTGACATCACTCAAGGATTCTGTGATGCCATCGTAAAACTCAATGCGAGGGACAGCAGATGCCATGATGCGAAAAAGTGAAGGACTACCCCTCATTCTAGAATTTGGGGATTTTGCAGGGGCGATCGCGACAAAGAACGTTAGGCAGTGTTATTCATCTTCAAGGTGCCGATTGAGCAAAATCTCAAGAATACGCTGATTCTCCAACTGAAGCCCTCGAATTTCAGTCTGCATGGTTTCCATCGCGTTAGTAAGACAAGACTTACGCATTTTGATGATTTTTGGGGCGCTCTGCGCCCCAAAAATCATCAAAAGCCTTTGGTTTTTCGTTCCAAATGCGTAAGTCCTATAAGAATCTGTGCGAATGCCATTCCTTGAGCAAAACCCGTTAAGATTCCAAAAGTCGGGTTACACACTTGGGCAGGGTCGGTTGCAAGCATTTTTTTCGGTTGGGGTATCCCTCACGCTATGGCAAACCCTCCTCATCCTAGGGGGTTGGGTTGGTGGCGTAATCGTTTTGGCTGAAGGGCTGAACCGCCTAAATATGGCGGACGCCGAAGTCATTCGCAAGATTGTGCACATTGGGATTGGCAATGTGATTTTGCTGGCGTGGTGGTTGCAAATTTCTACCTGGCTTGGTGTTGCTGCCTCTGTGTTATTCGGCGGGGTCACTCTGTTGTCCTACCGTTTCCCGATTCTGCCAGGTATTAACAGTGTGGGACGCAAAAGCTTAGGAACATTTTTCTACACCCTGAGCTTTGGCTGTTTAATTGGCCTGTTCTGGCGATCGCACCCCCATATTACGGTTCTCGGTATCTTGGTAATGACCTGGGGCGATGGTTTAGCTGCAGTCATTGGACAGGCGTGGGGTTCCCATCCCTACGAAGTTTTGGGTATGAAGAAAAGCTGGGAAGGTTCCCTGACCATGTGGCTGGTGAGCTTTTTGGTCAGTGGCTTGGTTCTGGGGGGAGTTGTGGGAAGTGGTTTGGGTTGGGGCGTTGCAGGACTAGTCGCAACGGCAGCAACCGCCCTCGAAACCTTTTCTAAATTTGGCATTGATAACTTGACGGTGCCGTTGGGGAGTGGTGCGATCGCCTATCTCCTGCTCCATATTTTTTGAGAAAGCGCTGAGCGCGACAAGACGAGAGACGAGGATATAACGTTATACCAACGGCTCTTCTCAAACGCCAGGTTGCGCGTCTAGATTTGAAGGACGTTTGCTGCTTCTCGATTCGGTCATGGAAAATCATTCACCGTTCACCGCTGCTGAGCAACATGTGTCTCAGCTTTCGACCGGAAAACTCGTCAGTCTCACAGTTGGTGTATTGTTAGCGATCGCCCTTTGGGTTGAGCCAGGACTGAATTGGCGATCGCCAAGAGCCATTGCCCGTGTCCTTTTTGAAAGTTTGGATACAGTGGCGATCGCCGTAGCCGTTCTGCTGTATGCCAAACATCGCCCAGACAATAAGGCTCAAAAACATTGGGAGGCGTGGCAGGCTATTGACCAAGCTGCGGCAACCCCCCTGACGCTGCATTACTCTCGCAACCAAGCTCTCCAGCGCTTAGCTGAAGATGATGTCTCCTTGGCTGGGATTCGTTTGCCCGAAGCTGATCTGGCGGGGCTTTCACTAGAGGGAGCACATCTTAGCGGAGCCAATTTGAGTGGGGCAAATTTGCGGGAAATTAGCTTTCATCAGTCAAACTTGAGTGGGGCAAATTTGAGTGGGGCAAATCTGAGTGATGCCAATCTGACAAAAGCCAGCTTTAGTGGAGCTAACTTGAATGGGGCAAACCTCAGCTACGCAGATATGGGGGATGCCAAATTAAACCATGCCAACCTAAGCTTTTCCAACTTATATAGTGCCCGCCTCAGTGAAGCCAATTTGAGCCATGCCAATCTCAATGAAGCGACCCTCAATGATGCACGGCTGATTGGTACTGATCTGAGTTTTGCAGATTTGAGCGGTGCCAATTTAACCAATACAAATCTAAGCTTTACGAACCTCTGCCGTACCAATTTGCAATGGGCGAAAGGGATTACTCAATCACAATTGGAAAAGTCAAAACTCTGTCAGACGGTGCTTCCCAATGGCATTGACTTAGATTGCGATCGCGATTGTAAGGAACTCCAGCACCGCTACCCCTGGATTTCTGAAGAGCTTGCTGAACCACAAGATCAACTAACGATGCCAACGAAAGATTTTGAGTTGAAGGGAAAAATTTGAGGCGGAAGACTTATCTAAGTCGTTAGGTGCAATTAAAACTCAAATTCTAATACCCTGTACCGCCCGCGCTGCGGGCGGTACAGGGTTTTAGAATTTGAGTTTTAACTATATAGAGTTACTTATTTTCTTCGTTGCTTAAGTAGTTATTCGGATAGTACATGGTGGTTATCCTGAGACTATCAGTATCCATTCGGCATGGAATATGAGCTAGGAATGTGGCATTTACGACCATAATTCTACTGACCATATATGCACCGATACTAGCAAACGAAATCAATTGAAAAACAGGGGTTTTTTCGAATAGAAGACCCCTGTTTTTTGGGCACATTTGAAGAGCGATTAGGGCTGTCTTAAGACACATCTCACCAAAGACAAGATGACGCAAAACAGGATTCCTGTCGAACGGAATCCGTTTGCATTAGATAGCTTGGAGATATAACGATGGGATTTATCCCAAATGATCCGCTCTTCGCCGATCAGTGGTATCTACGCAATGGGCAAAACGGGCGGCGATCGCTCCCCTCCTCTGAACACATCAATGTTTCCTGGGCCTGGGCGCAAAATATTACTGGACAGGGGGTTGTAATTGGTGTGGTGGATGATGGGATTGATTACCGTCATCCCGATTTGTCGCCTAATTATCGGACGGATTTAGATATTGATTTGGTCGATCGCGACGATAATCCGCTGGTTCGTCCAGGGAGTCGGGATGGGCATGGAACCTCGGTGGCAGGCATCGCCGCTGGTGCTGGCGGCAATGGCATTGGGCTAACCGGTGTTGCGCCCAACGCGGAATTGACTGCCGTTCGGTTGCTGGCAGGTTGGTCGAGCGATCGCCAGGAAGCCCAAGCTGTCCTCCACCAAAACCAAGCCATCGATATCTACAACAACAGTTGGGGACCACCTGACGAGTTTGGCTTAGTTGCGATGGGTGGCCAACTCCAGGCTGCTCTACAAACGGGTGTGCGACAGGGACGCGATGGTCGCGGCAGCCTTTATGTCTGGTCGGCAGGCAACGGGGCAATGCAAGGCGACAATGTCAATTACGATGGCTATGCCAACTCACGCTATGTCATCGCGGTGGGGGCACTGACCCGCAGCGGTACCCATGCCCGCTACAGCGAACCTGGTGCTGCACTTCTGGTTTCGGCCTATGGCGACGATGCGATCGCCTCCGGTATTGTGGCCACCGATGTTCGTCAGGCGGGGGGCTACAACGCCAATGCCCGAGGCGTATATGGAGCAAATTATCGAGATCTAAACTACACCAACGACTTCGGCGGTACCTCCGCGGCGGCTGCCATGGTGTCGGGAACCCTGGCGCTGATGCTGGAGGCCAATCCCCAACTGTCGTGGCGGGATTCCCAGCATATTCTCGTTAACACTGCTCGCCACAACGACCCATCCCATGCACAATGGCAGCGGAATGGGGCTGGACGTTGGATCAACCCCTACTTTGGGTTTGGGGCCGTGGATGCCAGTGCAGCCGTGTCTTTGGCACAAAACTGGACGCTGGTGGCTCCCGAACGCATGGCTCGGAGTCGTCGTGTCCGTGTGCGCCAGGTCGTGCCCGATGGCCAACCCAGAGGGCTTTCCTCCCAGGTCAGTGTGGATGCAAACCTGACCATCGAGCGGGTCGAGATCATTGTTGACAGCAGCCATGCCAATGGTCGTGATCTGACGATTACGCTGACCTCTCCGGATGGCACAACCTCGGTACTAGCGGAGGCGAATCGTCTGCCGCACTTTGGTCGCTATGAACGTTGGCGCTTCACCTCAACCCATCACTGGGATGAACAAGCTGCAGGAACCTGGACCTTGCATGTACAGGACGAGCGCCGTGGCAATGTTGGTCGACTAAACCACTGGCAACTCCGATTTTACGGTACGGCCTCCTCTGAGAGGGCGCAACAAACCGATCGCCAAATGGGTACGGCAGGCGATGATACGCTCGCCACGACCTATAGTAACGATCGCCTCACCGGACTGGGGGGTAATGATCGTCTCCTGGGAGGCAGCGGCAATGATCGCCTGCATGGCGGTGGTGGCGAAGATGCGTTATGGGGCAAAGCTGGGCGCGATCGCCTGCTAGGCGCTGCCGGACGGGATGCGTTACACGGAAACCAGGGCCGCGATCGCCTCTTGGGCGGTGGCGGTAACGATCGGCTGTCGGGTGGCGGTGGTATCGATCGGCTGCGAGGCGGTCGAGGCAACGATACATTTGTGCTGGAGCGAGGCGGTGGCGATCGTATTCAAGATTTTGAGCCTGGGGGCGATCGCCTCCAACTGGGGACAAATCTTCGCCCTCAGCAACTCACTTGGCAGCAGCAGGGTAATGATGTACTCATTTCAGTTGGCACAAGACCCCTGGCATGGCTCGAAAATCAAAACTTGTCTCATCTCGATCCCCAACAGCTATTGGTTTAGAGCCAGTCTTTTTAAGTGCATTAGGGACTTACGCTTTGTACTGCGGGTGTGGCCGTGACGCGACCACACCCGCAGCGACTGTATGACTATGGCCCAACCTCTACCGGAACCGTGGAAAGTTGCGTCCTTGGAATGCCCCCCAGACTGTCAAATTTCGATAGATTATAAAAATAGTTACAATTTTGTGGCCAGAAGCGAAGGCTGCAAGATGACTTGTCCAACGAATCGCTGACTTACAGTTCCAACCCTTATCCCTCTTCACTCCATGCGTGTAATTCTTATGACGGGCAAAGGCGGCGTAGGTAAAACCTCCGTCGCAGCGGCAACCGGACTGCGGTGTGCTGAATTAGGCTACAAAACCCTCGTCCTCAGTACCGATCCAGCCCATTCCCTTGCCGACAGTTTTGATATGGAGCTGGGGCATGAGCCTCGCCCCGTTCGTCCGAACCTTTGGGGGGCAGAGTTAGATGCGCTTATGGAACTGGAAGGTAACTGGGGCGCGGTTAAGCGCTATATCACCCAGGTTCTACAGGCTCGTGGGTTAGAGGGTGTAGAAGCCGAAGAACTGGCGATTTTGCCAGGTATGGATGAAATCTTCAGTTTGGTGCGGATGAAGCGGCATCACGACGAAGGCGACTTTGACGTCCTCATCATTGACTCAGCGCCTACGGGTACAGCCCTTCGCTTACTCAGCCTGCCGGAAGTTGCGGGATGGTACATGCGCCGCTTCTACAAGCCGCTCCAGTCTGTTTCTGCTGCGCTACGTCCACTCGTGGAGCCGATCTTCCGACCGATCGCGGGCTTCTCGTTGCCCGACCAAGAAGTGATGGACGCACCCTACGAGTTCTATCAGCAAATCGAAGAACTAGAGAAGGTACTGACAGACAACACCACAACCTCTGTGCGTTTGGTCACTAACCCGGAAAAGATGGTGATCAAAGAATCTCTTCGTGCCCATGCCTATCTAAGCCTCTACAACGTGGCGACGGACATGGTGGTTGCCAACCGGATCATCCCTGAATCTGTATCGGATCCCTTCTTCCAGCGTTGGAAAGAGAACCAACAGCAATATCGACAGGAAATTCACAATGACTTTCGCCCCCTGCCGGTGAAGGAAGTTCCACTTTTCTCGGAAGAAATGTGTGGATTGGAGGCGCTCAATCGGCTTAAAGACACGCTCTATGCCAACGAAGACCCATCCCAGGTCTACTACAAAGAAACCACGATGCGCGTGGTTCAGGAACAGGAGCAATATGTCCTGGAGTTATACCTGCCTGGCATACCCAAAGACAAAATTGAGCTGAGCAAGTCAGCGGACGAACTCAACATCCGCATCGGCAATCATCGTCGGAACTTGGTCTTGCCTCAAGCGCTGGCCGCTTTGCAACCGGGTGGAGCCAAGATGGAAGAAGATCGCCTGCGCATTCGCTTTGCGACACCTGCCAGAGTGTAGTTCGGCCATGGGCTTAGGTAAAACCCATCAATTCTTGGAAGTTCCGTGCTGCGGGGCTTTCAGGAATTGGTGGGGTTTTCACAGGATTGCTCAAAGATGAAGCTTTGATCCTCTGGATTGCGGATTTTGCGTGCTCCACCCACAGCATCCGCATGAATAATTGGTATCAATTCAAAGGGCAGAAGAAACAATGCTTACGCATCATCGGGAGGTAGCTCTGGTGTCGGTGGTTCTGGATTATCCAGCAGTGCTCTCTTCGATTTCTTCAATTTTTTCCACATATCTTTGATCTGATCGTAAGCCTCTTCTGAGGAAATCTTCCCCCCTGTTTCAAGGTTACAAATGTAGCCTATTTTTTGAGCAAACTCTTGAAGATTGGCGTTAAATGCAACATTGCCAACCTTGAATCTTCCTCGATATCGTCCGATGGGATAGAGAAGATTGTCCTTACTTGAATCCACTTCTTTATTTAAGTCGTCACTCATAGTTCCCTCATGTGCAAGCTGCAATAAATATTCTTGACTGTTTTGAACAGATCAGGCTGGTTGACCGTGAAGCGTGTAGCGTTAGCATACCGTATCGGCTAGCTGAGAGTGGAATAGTGCGTCTGAACTATATAGCGCTTCAGACGGCTCCTTTGCTTGTAATCACTGACGCATCAGCTGAGGAAATGTCACAAACCTGACAAACCAAAGCTTTGAACGTATCACGGATACAGATCTCAAACCGCTACTCTCTATGATTCATCACTATTTGTGATTCACCACTTGGCAAAATAACTCGGGAGAAGCAACGGTAAACATTGGTTCACATCAATGTTCTCAACAGGACTGGCATATCTGTATCTCTTTTGTGGGCGCAGCACGGCCACAAAAGAAATAAATTTATTCAGACTTAAACAGAAAAATTTGTGTAAGTCCTTCTCAATACAGGTTGAAGCTGGCGGCAAGGAGCGATCGCCCCTTGCCCAAATGACTCCCTCTTAGACCCTATCTGAAAAGTCGCTGACATGCATGGATTCCAAAACACCGAATGCGGTTATGGAATCAGTCTGCGCGCCAGGAATGATCAGCATCAATCAAAACCATCGGCACTCTATCAATGTGCCCAGGAGCTTTACTGTACTAACTTGGCTGGCTCCTCTCATTATCAACCGAGTTATTCCAGCTCTAAATGTTAAAGGGTGTGTCGTTTGCCTGAAAAATGACCTCGTCAATACCATAGACAGGCTGGGTTAGCAATGTTTCACGAATTGCCTCAAACAAGCTGTACTGGTTTGCACTGCTAAGGCTCTGGAAGACGTCTTCGCCGCGAGGATCATTCACCTCAAAGTTGATAGCAGCTTCTCGGGCTTGCGTGTCTACATTCACCTCATAGCCCATGATGCCAACATCTTGCCCTTCGTACTGATCGACGATTTGGTTAACTGCCATAGTTACAGGTGCATCGGTTGTAACCAAGACGGATTGCGGTACCAATTCCTGGCTGGTGCTATCCGGAAGATAAATCGTGACCGGCTCATATTCACGGGTGATGGAGGTGTCGATCTCCGTCGGTGTGGAGGCCGGTTCCACGGATTGAGCAACAGTTTGTGGGCTGGCTTCATTTGCACTGGTTTCTGTTCTCGCCTCTGTCGTCGTCACATTGGTGTTGAGGGCGATAACTTTGGATGGTGCTGATCTTTCGGAGCTGGCGATCGCTGCGGATACACCGACAACACCCATTCCTACGGACATCAGAAGGATTAGTACGGCTGCGGTCAACCCGTTGGATGCAGACCTAGACTGAGGAAACTTGGGAGAAAAAATCGTTGTCTGCTTAGGAAGAACAGGCAACATCGATTGAACGTGTCTCAGGTATGTCATGGTCATAATCCAACCTCTACGGACTCCAAGCTCAAACAAAAACTTCAGTGCTGCCTTATCAAATTCCTGAAATATGGGCAGGGAAATAGAATGCCTCAAGGTGAGGAGCGCTGAGGTATCTGCTACAGTAAAAAGGGTCTTGATCCAGACTCAAGACTAATGCCTAATTCAGATACCAAGAACTTGCTTCTGAGGAGAACACAAAGAGCAAACTCAACCAGCCCTGCAGCGATCTAGACTGGATTTTGCTCAGGAGCTATCTATCAGAACATGTTGAGTAGGGCACATCCTTATTATGGCATAGCATTTCTATGGCTCGAATCATGGTTTCCCGGAAACTGGAAATATCTTAATAAAGGCATAATCTTTTGATAGATTCACCATAAGATTCTTGGGAAAGCGATTCTGAAACTATGGAATCATATTCAGAATTTAATCCTTTAGATTGATGCAATGTAAAAAGAAGAATCGTAGGAACAAAAACTACTTCTGTGAAACCAAATGATGTGAGTTTCTAGTGGGGTGACGAAAGGAGAATCTGCCATAAGGCCACCGCATAAACCCTTGATATAACTCCCGATGTTGGCTAGCATGAGCGCCTTCTAATCATTCAGTGCCAAGGACTCTGGCTTTACGCTGTTCTCCGATACGCTAAGTCCCTTTCTCCAAATGAATAGCACAGGACTTACGCATTTTGATGATTTTTGGGGCGCAGAGCGCCCCAAAAATCATCAAAATCCTTTGGTTTTTCGTTCCAAATGCGTAAGCCCTATAGCAGAGAAATGTTAAGTACCTCGGTATCGTTAAAAACCAAACCCTAAAGCCCTATGCCGCCCGCTGCGCGGGCGGCATAGGGCTTTAGGGTTTTAGGTTTAATTACACCTACCGACTTATTATCAGAAACTTGAGATAAGTAGATGGCCATAAATAAACGTAGCTATGAATCGCTAAAACTTCTTGAGAGCAGCATCCGGAGATTTGCATAGTTTTGGCTACCTACTTAGAAGAAGCTTTGACTCAGGGACGGGGGAGTCTAAGACTCTGACAAGGCAATTCGGGTTCAGTTAATATGGGTCGTGACCGCCGTGAAAAAGTAAGTACAAAAGAAAGGGGTGAGTGCGATCGCACTCACCCGCCACTGCTGTCAGAATTTATGAAGAACTTGGGCGTTGCTGAATAGCGGTATGAATCGAAACGAAGTTTCGAGCATACACTACGGTTTTCATACTCAGAATCAGCAACGCCAGAACTTGTCTAGTGCTTGTTAGAACTGGAGACCAACGCCTGCCTGAATGGCTGCTGCCGTATCGCCCGATTCTTCGTAAGCATCGAAGGCAATGATGGCATTGCCGAAGATAACTAGGTCGCTATTTGGCAGAGCATAGTCTACTCCAGGTTGTAGGACGAAGCTGGTCTCGTTGCCAATTGGCGACGTATCTGTATCTCCGGCATCAAGCGGGAACGCAACCCCGGCACCCAGATAACCATCCAAATCCCAGGTGATAGGGAAGTCGTAGGAAACGGTGGGCACGATCGCCGTTTGCTCGCTAATCAAAACCTGCGTCCGCAGCGAAACGGGTATTTCTAAAAGACGATAGCGTACGGCAATGACGCCCCCAGCGCTACTTCCTTCGTTTTCTGAGCCTTCGGTCAAGCCAATGGAGCCACCAATACCGATGTAGCTACCGTAGGCGGCTTGGGCATGGGCTGCCGGAGCAAGTGCTCCCCAACCGAGCAGGATGCCTGCGACTCCGAGGGCGATCGCTTCCATACCCAGGTGTTGATTATGATTGTTTTTGCGGAAACCGTTCATCGTTCTGTTCACTCCCGTTCTGTTGACTCCTCAAACTGCAGATTCATACCTTCGTCCCCGTGGGAAAACACCCGATCCGCCCTACGGAAAAGCCGATCGGCGGACAAACTGGCCTCCAAGTTGCAACAGGTGGATACTGCACTGCTCATCGAAGATTGGGTAGAGAGGGGTGTGCGCTTACGATCGCAGACGATTCACTCAAGTAAGCGGTCAAACTTCAGGGTGATGCGATCGCGATCGGCGGCAAACGCCCGGATACTCTTCTGTTTGGACGACCTGGGAAAAGCTCAGGAAATCATAGCAAAGATTCCTCGTTTCAGGTGCCTAAATTCTAGTGCGATGTTCTTAATGTGAATCACTTATTTCCCGCACGTCGAGTGCTATCGGAGCGGATAGAGCAGAAATCTATAGCCTTACGCATTAAGATTGGGACAAATACTTTAAAGACAACGCGATGCTGCAAGCGTTGTGGCTGCTTACAAAAGCTTAGACGCTTGCGCACCAACGCTGCCAGGCGTTTCTCAAGGTTAAATTGAGCCGTTCCACCAAACTGGTCGAAACCGTCAAGCCAAGCTGTTTAAGCCGCTCTGCCCCACACCGTACCTGAACCCGCAAGGATTAGAGGCGTCCATAGTGCTTTTCTTTGACAAGTTGGGCATAGACCAACTCGGGATGGGGCTCAATCCGGTCTTTGCGGGGCCAGACCCGTTTTCTGGTCGTGCATCAATTACGTGTGGGGTTGCTAAACCTAAGGAACGTTGAATTCTTTCCCCCGAATTATGGAATGTCCTCTTTGCGGTCACCCTAAACCGCATCAGCATGGCCAAACCCGTGAAGGCTCTCAACGCTACCGTTGCCTACACTGTCACCCGACCTTCAGCGAAACCTTCGATACCCTCTACTAGCGTCGCCAACTGTCCCCGGAAACAGTTGACACGATCCTCCAATCCCATGCCGAAGGATGCAGTCTGCGGGGACTGCCACGGATTTCTGGTGTGGCTTACAACCCCTGTGTCAGTGTGGTGCAAGTGGCCAGTCGGAAAGGCCAAATGATTCATAACCGGGAGGTTCACGCGGTGGAGAGCGAGACAAGGAATGCTGATGCGTTGTGATCGTTTGTCAAAAAAGCAGAACCACTGTGGTCCCGATGCGTTGAGGGTAGGAGACTGCTGGGTGGCCTTGAGCTTAGCCAAAACGAGTGGCTTGATACTCAGTGGCTGCATTGGCAAACACACGGATACCTCAACCCAAGCATGGATCGTCAATCCGGAGGGCAAAACCTCCTCCCCCCATTGGCAAACCGACGGATGGGACGGCGAGGCTCAACAGTAACCCGATGAAGTCACGCAGGACGTGAGTAAAGCACTGAGGCAACGGTTAGAGCGCACTAACGGGAGCGTGCGCCAACAGACAGGAGGGTGGCATCGACGACAGAACAAATTTGGCCCACGCTGGCAGCAGAGCGCCGTCACCTTGCGGCTAGTCATCCATTATTTCAACTGGATTTGGCGACACTCTCGATTCAGGAACACGGCGGCACAACGGGCTGGACTCACCCAACAACCTTGGACATGCTGGGACTTGGGATGAGGGGTTCGGAGAGGGCGATCGCCACGGCTTTTAACACCCGCATATCGGTCACCATCCAAGGATGCGTTGCAACATTAATCGACACATTCCGACCGACGGGCATTTGGGAGCTACTGGCTGGCACAATCATGGCGTCCAGCGGTGTCCAGATCGAGGTGATGTTGATTTGCCCTAACGTTTCCACTATGTCCGCATTCAGCGCATTCAAGAATGCACTATCGGGGCGCATTTGTTCGCCGCCTTGGTTCCATCGCGCATAGGCCATCCAGGTGCCATGATGAGGGGAGGCAATAGTGATGAACCGTTGCACCTGCGGAATCCCTCCTAGCCGTTGCAGGTAGTAGCGGCTGACAATTCCCCCCATGCTGAAGCCCAGCAAGTCAAAGGGGCGATCGCGACCCAGGGTTTTCTCAGCAAAGGTGTCAACTTGCTCGGCGAGTACCTCCAACCCAACGTCTCCGTTGTTGGGATGCAGGTCGAGGCTATGGGTTTTCCAACCCTGTTCTTCCAAATAGCTGGAGAGGGTGTCGAATAGGATTGTCGTGTCATCGATGCCGTGAACCAATAGAACGGGATTGCGGGGAGACATAAATGACATCCTCAAGGAGTAGAAGAAAGTGCGGTGAGGTCAACTCCGGTAGACAGGCCAGAAAGTTCCCGCTTGGAGCGCCTCATTGCTCCAAGCTTAGGCCAGCGATCCCGCCGATTCTGCCCCAGGGTAGGACAATTTCTGAACCTTCTACACGGATAGGACTTACGCATTTGGTATGAAAAAACAAAGGCTTTTGATGATTTTTTGGGCGCAGAGCGCCCAAAAAATCATCAAGTTGCGTAAGCCCTGACTGAGAGGCGATCGCACTAATTTGTCTTCAAGGGCATTAAAAATAACTTGTCAGATTGCACCACATGTGGGCTTCAAAGAGCTATCTGGTGTTGGTTTTTATGAGGTTGTTACAACACTTCAACGTAGCAAGTTCAACCAAGAGACGTCAGCCAGTGTATTCACTTCTTGCTCTCGGCTTTATCAAGCACCAACGTCAGAGAATGAAGAACGCGCAATTCTACGGTCGTTTGGAGGAGTTTGAGTATCTAAGCTGATATAAGCTAAGTATGGAAGCGGATAGGAGCCAATGAGAGAAGTGTTCTCAACTCTCTCTGCGCGAAAACTTTGGCTCCGACTTCGCTCCTATTGCCCTGAAGCGTTACTTGCTATTCGATAGGGTGCAGTTCAATTAAACGGTGCAATACCTCGATAACTTTCGGGTCTGTCCCCACCTGTTTGGTTTAACCAATAGGAAAAGTAATAAATATGCCGACTAAATTGAGCCCCCCATTCCCCTCTTCTATCTCTTCATCAAAATCTGAACAGGATACGCATGTGTCATATTCCAACTATATTGTGGGTGCGGCTATTTTTGACCTGAGCGGCCTTCCCAAAGAGTATTTCACGACAAGTGAAAGTAGCGACATGAGTTGGGTGCAAAGTATTTTCCAAGCTCTGGGGTTACAGTCATTGCTTTCGTCTTCTTTGAGGCTCGAGGGCTTTCGCCATGCAGTCATTAGCGGCACTGACTACCACGCCATTGTTGTGCGCCAGCCCGTTCGCTACATGGCGTTGTTACTAAAGAGTAATGAGATGGGCCGAGTTCCAGACGGATTTTTGCAATGGTCCACTGAATTCGATCCCTCTATTCTCAGGATTCACCCTAGGTTTAGTGCTGTTTAAATGTGAGTCTCCACTGAAATGATGGATGCACCGCAGCCACCATCTCAGGAAGACAGACAGTAGCACCGATCCTCGGAATTCTCCACACCATAGCAAAGGTATACAGGATGCAGAAAGAGACGGTTGCTTCTTCGCAGAAGCATGCGACGAGTCAATCTGGCGATTGAAACTGCGTTTAGATAATCGGAAACCCGCGATCGTATATATCGCGGGCTCAAGTTATGCGCTGCTACAGTCCGTGACGACAGACTTTGCTTTCATGTAGATAGCCACGACTTCATTGTCGGAACGTTATTCCTAGCTTACGACGCTGTTGCTCCGTCGGTATCAAGCGTTGTCGTCTTGGGTCTGATCGACGACGCCAGGAGAAGACTCATAAAGAGCATCCAACCGTTCGCGAGCATCTTCCACAGAAATGGACTTCATCACCAGGTAGGGTTCATCGATGAGGCTACCTGTGTTGTCAATGAGTTCCGGATGGGGTGGTTGGGAGCGCGACATGAGCGACTGAGGATTGCCTTGGGTGCGACCTGTGCCTGCACGAACCGACTCCGAACCTAGCGTCATCATGCTGCGGATCAGGTTCATGACTGCCAAAAACGCTAACACCGTGAAAGCAAGAATATAAAGAAGGTGAAGCATAACGCCCTTTCCCGTGTTTTACTGAGATTTCAAAAAACTGACTTTTTATTTTTTAAAAGAAATGTGCCGCAAGATCCATTAGATAATCTGTGTGGGTTCCAGGTTGATTTCCAAGAAACACTACCCCACTCTATTAAAAAGTACTCTACCGCATAGCTCGACGGTCTGGCTGGGCTTTATCCCGTTTTCATGCGATGGCGCCTTGCAATCTGCCAACATTCAGCCACCAAGCGGTGCCATTCCATTAAGACCGACATTTCAACGCCAACCTGTCCCTCAGTAGCCTGCAACAGTAGGCTAGACGTGCTAACCGCTTGCTGAGCCTGTTTCAGACGCTCCAACAAGTTATCCTGCGCTCCATCCTCCAGGAAGTCGAGCTGCTCTTGCTCAAGCAGAGTGCGCGATCGCCCAAACCAATACTGGAAGTCCTCCAGCAACGGCTTTAGCAGGGAGTTCATTAACTCTTCTTTCTCCGGGGGCTGCGCATCAAACATAAATTTACTAAATATTTAGCATCTTCTTATAATCTTAACGCGATTCATGTTTCGTAACAATCTAGCGATCGCCCCCTGTGTAAATCGACACCGACGCTCAACGCAGGGAAAAGTAACTAAGATAGGATTGATTTGGGTCGGATACCCGTGGAAATCTGAGAGATTTCGTTATCTCTGCAAGTCTTTCATTCAGCCGAGTCGTGCAATGTCGAATGTAGTGTCCAAAGCAACCTCTGACGTCCAACCTGATGCCAAAAAGGTCGTGCTCCCCAAGACCAGCGAGTCGGAGCATCTAAAGCGAATTCGCCACACCACCTCCCATGTCATGGCGATGGCGGTGCAAAAGCTGTTTCCCAAAGCACAGGTCACGATTGGGCCTTGGATTGAGAATGGGTTTTATTATGATTTCGACAATCCAGAGCCATTCACTGAGAAAGATTTGAAGGCGATCAAAAAGGAGATGGCGAAGATCATTCGCCGCAAGCTGCCTGTGGTGCGCGAAGAGGTGTCGCGAGAAGAGGCAAAAAAGCGGATTCTGGCCATCAACGAACCCTACAAGCTCGAAATTCTGGACGATATCAAAGGCGACCCGATTACGATTTACCACCTGGGAGAAGACTGGTGGGATCTGTGCGCGGGGCCGCACCTGGAATCGACGGCGGAACTCAATCCCGATGCGATCGCCCTGGAAAGCTTGGCAGGAGCCTACTGGCGTGGCGATGAAACCAAAGCCCAATTGCAGCGCATCTATGGCACAGCCTGGGAAACACCGGAGCAACTCGCGGAATATCGTCGTCGCAAAGAAGAGGCCATTCGCCGCGATCATCGTCGACTTGGCAAGGAGCTGGGCTTGTTCGTCTTCAGTGATCTGGTTGGCCCCGGATTGCCCATGTGGACACCCAAGGGCACTTTGCTGCGATCGACCCTTGAGGATTATCTAAAGCAAGAGCAGATTCGCCGGGGCTACTTGCCTGTGGTCACGCCCCACATTGGTCGGGTGGATTTGTTTAAGACCTCTGGACATTGGCAGAAGTATCGCGACGACCTCTTTCCGATGATGGCGGAGGATGATGATGCCCGCCAAAGCGAAGATGGCTTTGTACTGAAGGCGATGAACTGTCCTTTCCATGTGCAGATCTATAAGTCAGAATTGCGTTCCTATCGGGATCTGCCCCTGCGGCTGGCGGAGTTTGGTACGGTGTATCGCTATGAGCAGTCGGGGGAACTGGGTGGCCTGACGCGGGTACGCGGGTTTACCCAGGACGACGCCCACCTATTTGTCACGCCAGACCAGTTGGATGACGAGTTTTTGAAGGTGGTGGATCTGATTCAGAGCGTATTCCATGCCCTGAATCTGACCAACTTCAAAGCGCGGCTCAGTTTCCGTGACCCGGAATCGGATAAGTATATCGGTGGAGATGACGCCTGGGAGAAATCCCAGAACGCAATCCAGCGGGCAGTAGAAACGTTGGGACTGCCCCACTTTATGGGCATTGGCGAAGCGGCCTTTTACGGACCAAAGTTAGACTTCATGGTTCAAGATGCCCTGGAGCGGGAGTGGCAACTGGGAACGGTGCAGGTTGATTACAACCTCCCCGAACGGTTTGACCTGGAATATGTGGCCGAAGATGGCTCCCGTCAACGTCCCGTCATGATTCACCGGGCGCCCTTTGGGTCATTGGAGCGGCTAATCGGCATCTTGATTGAAGAATATGCTGGAGATTTTCCCCTGTGGCTGGCTCCCGTTCAGATTCGGTTACTGCCGGTGACTGCGTCGCATCTTCCCTTTGCGCGACAGGTGGCGGCGGCTATGCAGGCACGCAATATCCGAGCGGAGGTGGATGAAAGCGGCGAACGCTTGGGCAAGATGATCCGCAATGCGGAGAAGGCCAAAATCCCCATCATGTCTGTTGTCGGTGATAAGGAAGTAGAAGCGCAAGCGCTCAGCATTCGGACGCGGGCATCTGGCGAACTGGGGCAAATCCCCATCGCCGAGGTGACGGAGCGACTGGCTGGGGCGATCGCCAGCTTCAGCAATTTCTAGACCTGCAAATCCACACGCTCGGTCAACATATGATTCCAAAGAGGGAGGGGCGATCGCCCCTCCCTCTTTGCTAGCAATAAATTCTTTTCGGGTTCATCGGGAATGGTTTATCGCCATTGTGTAGGGAACCAATATGTTAATTTTTGTATAAGAGTGTTTCTGAATCACGTTTGCTGAACCACGTACTATCAGGATCTTCTTGTCTTATGGCACGCTCAAACCGTCAAAATCGAATGCAGATGGTCTTACTCAGCCTGGTGTCCATCGGTGGCACGCTGGCTCTTTTTGGTGCGGTGCCGCTGCTGGCAGATCTGTCCGCGATGATGGAGCCTCAGACGACTGCCTCCCCGACCGCTGCGTCTGACGTGCAAGTCAATTAATCTCTCCACTTAAAATTAAAAATAGGAACAGACAATGGATCAGCTCAGGTTTCTTTTCCCTGGGTTCGTTCAGTGTCGAATGCGAGATATTAAGGGAACTGTGCAAGGATTTGTGAATTTGAATAAGCCGGAGGGCTTGACCTCCCATGATTGTGTGGCGCGGGTGCGGCGGTTGCTGCGGCAGAAGCGAGTTGGCCATGGAGGCACCCTCGACCCGGCTGCGACCGGAGTGCTACCCATTGCCGTGGGGCGGGCAACCCGGCTGATTCAGTTTTTGCCAGGGGACAAAGCCTATCGGGCAGTGGTGCGGTTTGGAGTGCAAACCACCACGGATGACCTCGAAGGGGATGTGATTCAGACCCACTCGGCAGAAGGTTTGTCCTTGGAGCAACTGGAGGCAGCACTGCCGAAGTTTTTGGGAGAAATCGAACAAATTCCGCCGAAATATAGCGCAATTCAAGTTGATGGAAAGCGCCTTTATGATCTGGCGCGCTCTGGTGCTGAGGTGGAGGTACCCGTTCGTACGGTAACGGTTCACCACGTTGACGTTCTGGGTTGGTATTCAGGGACGTTTCCTGAACTGGAGGTGGCGATCGCCTGTGGATCTGGCACCTATATTCGAGCGATCGCCCGTGACCTGGGCGCTGCCGTCGGAACTGGGGCGACTCTGGCTAAGCTCATCCGCACCGAGAGCAGTGGCTTTGCCTTGGACGACAGCCTCACGCTAGACGAGCTAGAAACCCAACTTGCTAACCAAACGTTCCAGTTCATTCCCCTCGATCACCCGCTGCAAAGACTCCCAACTTTCACCCTGGAGCCACAACTGGCAAGGCGGTGGTGTCAAGGTCAAAAGCTATCGGCTGATGGGTTGTCCTTTCCCCTCGAAACGCCGCTTCGTATCCTGGGAGAAACGGGCGAGTTCTTGGGGATAGGGCAATTGCAGATACGAGATGAGCAGCCGGTTCTCGCTCCTTGGGTCGTGCTGGCGTGAACCGAACCATCCTTTGAAAACCCCACAGCACAAGGCTTTCAAAAAATGGTTGAGGTTAACCTTCATGTGTGAGGCTCCAAGAATCCCTGACCATATTCGATATGGCCTTGTCCCAGTCGCTGTGTCAAGAGATGTGACGCTTCAGAAAGCGGAGGCTTCCGCTTCCGCTTGAGCTGGGGAGGATCTTAAAATTTCTTGATGCTCCATGCAGCGAGTATTAGGACGTGTGTTTTTGGGAAAAGGCAAGAGGGCTAAAATGGCAAATTTGGCGCTGAATGTAATTGGCAGTGTGGCTCGGCAGTCGCGGCGACGGTTCGTTCAACAAACGCAGCATACCGAGGCACGGCAAGCCGCCTTTTTGCGATCGCTCCTTCAGATCAATCAAGACACAAGCCTAGGGCAAGCGCTGGGTTTGCCTGGGATGAAAACGGTTGCCGATTTTCGCAAGCAGGTGCCGATTTCTCGCTACAGCGACTACGAACCCTATGTGGAACGAGCCTTCCAGGGCGAGGCCAACGTCATTACCCCCGAGCCGATTGTCTACTTCAGCCTCACAAGCGGTTCCACAGGCAAGCAAAAGATTCTGCCCATCACAAAGCGATCGCGCCGTGCGGTGAGTCAGGCGAACCAAGTCGCTATCGGTTTCGCCGCCCATGCGGCCAAGCGCGATCGCCGTCCCCTAGGCAAGATGCTCTACACCAACTCGGCCCGCCCCTACGGGCAGTCGCCCCAAGGCATTGCCTACGGTCCTATCAGTGTGGGTGACCTCAATCTGATGGGGGCGCTCTACCGCCAGGTGTTTGCCCATCCACTAGAGGTGCTGAAGGCAGAGAAGAACCTCACCCGTAACTATCTGGCGCTGCTGTTTGCCCTGCGCGATCGCCATCTGGGAATCGTCAGTGCTACTTTCCCGGTGTATGCCTTGAGCTTTTGTGAATACTTGGAACGCCATGCTGAGAGCCTGATTGACGATGTACGAACGGGGACGATCGCCCCCTGGCTGGAGCTAGAACCGGAGTTGCGCGATCGCCTGGAGCGCCAGTGGCAGCCCGATGCCAAGCGCGCTGCAGAATTGCAGAGTGCTTTGGACAACAACGGGTCTCTTCGTCCCAAAGATGCTTGGCATGATCTTTCCTTCATCGTCACTGCGCGGGGCGGGACGTCCAATTTCTACCTGGAGCGCTTTCCCGACTATTTTGGTGATACCCCGGTGTTTGGGGGGATCTATGCGTCGGCGGAGGCGACCTACGGCGTGCATCGTGACTTTGGAACCGATGGCGTGATTCTTGCAATCAACAGCGGCTTCTACGAATTCATCCCCGAAGCGGAATGGGAAAAAGACCAGCCTGCGACGGTTTTGCCCCATGAGCTGAATGTGGGCGATCGCTACCGCATCCTCGTCACAGCTCTTAATGGCTTGTATCGCTATGACATCGGGGATGTGGTGGAAGTGGAGGGCTTTTTCAATAGCGCCCCCATCGTGACGTTCCGCCATCGCATCGGCGGCATTCTCTCCTCAACGACCGAAAAAACGAATGAATTCCACGTTGTGCAGGTAATGCAACGGCTACAGCAGGAGTTTGACGTTGCATTAGAGAACTTCTGCATCACCCTGGCTCCCGGTGAAATTCCCCCACCCTATGTGGCCAATATTGAGCTGGCACCGCGACAGCAGCTATCCAACCCAGAGCACTTTCTCCGCCGCTTTGATGAACTGTTGTGTGAAATGCAGGTTTCATATAATGCAAAACGCCCAGATATTATTCCATCTCCAGCTTTAAAGATTTTGGCATCGGGGAGCTTTGCTCAGATCCGCCAAAGGATGGTTGAGCGAGGAATGCTGGAATCCCAAATTAAGCTGCCTAAACTGACGGGCGATCGCCACTATCTCGATGGGTTGTCGGTTGAGCAGGAAGTCCGAACGATTCTGCAAAACCACTGAAGCCGTTGCAGCCTGTAATTCCAGTTCTGCGAATCACAGACACACATAAAGTCGGTTTTGTCTCCGCTCAGTCAGCGATCGGTTTAGTGCCCTAAGCATGACTGAAAGGCACAGCTGTACAATCGTTGCTTCAGCGCATTGGCCGGGCACTATCGTTTCATGTACAAGCTATTGCCAGAGTATTTCGCTGCAATGGAATTGGATTAGCGCGAGTTGGGTTTCACTTCGTTCAAAATCAACCTACACGCTCAAACTAACCCCAATCAAATGACGGGAGCAGATGGATCGGTGGGTGGTTCTGTATCTTCTGGGGGGGCTGCTTTCACATAAGCATTGCCCGTGCGTTCGCGCCAGAAGGCGAGGAGGGTACTGGCGACGAAGATGCTGGAGTAGGCTCCGGCGATGAAGCCGACAATGAGGGCGAGGGCAAAGTATTTGAGGGTTTCGCCGCCGAAGAGGAAGATGGCGACGAGGGAGAGGACGGTGGTGAAGGTCGTGTTGATGGAGCGGGTCAGGGTTTGGTTGACAGCAGCATCAACAATGTCGTTGATATGTTCGCCGGGGTTGCTGCGGATAGTTTCCCGGATGCGATCGTAGATCACCACCGTGTCGTTGACGGAGAAGCCAGCGATGGTGAGCAACGCCACGATGAACAAACTGTCGGCTTCGACCCCAAAGGCAAGACCCATGATGGCAAAGAAGCCTAGGGTAATCAGTACATCATGCAAAATCGCAACCAGGGCAAAGGCGGCATAGTCAGTTTGGAAGCGGAAGCTGAGATAGAGCATGATGCCCAGGAACGCGGCGGCTAGCGCCGTGAGGCCAGAGACGAAGATTTGGCGTCCTAGGGTAGGGCCGACGGTGTCGATTTGGATAAGGGTGGGGTCAATGTCGCCGAGTTCGGCTTCCAGGGTATCCAGCAGGGCCTCCCGCTGTTCTACATCCAGCGTCGTGGTGCGGATGGAGAGGGCATTTTGCTGATCGCCCACCACCTGAATGCTGCTGCCTTCTAGTCCCTCCATGGCCAGAATTTCGCGCACCTGCGCTGGGTCGATGGGGCCATCGCAACTTTCCGTGCGGGCGCAAACCAGTTCTACTTGCAGCCGAGTGCCACCCACGAAGTCAAGGCTGGGGCGGAGGGGGGCGCCAAACTGTTGCCAGGAGAGCAGCATCGCCAGAAAACCAATGGCGATCGCCGCAACGGAAACACCCCACCAGAGGGTGCGTTGTTTGATGATATTGAGCTTCATGAGGTTGCTTTGGCTTGAGGGTTCGACGAAGGCAGGTTAGGGCAGAAATATTCGGGTTTGCGGAGGGGTGTAATGCTAAGGACGGTCAGCAGCAGGGTGCGGCTGCAGGTGAGAGCCGTAAACATGCTGATGGCGACGCCGATCGCCAGCGTCAGCGCAAAGCCTTTCACCAGGCCAGTGCCCAGAAAGAACAGCGCCGCGCAGGCAATGAGGGTCGTGACGTTACTATCGAGAATGCTGGAGAAGGCGCGGTAAAACCCCGATTCCACTGAGCGATAGAGGGTTTTTCCGGTGCGCAGTTCTTCGCGGGTGCGCTCGAAGATCAGCACATTGGCGTCCACAGCCATGCCAATGCTGAGGATGAAGCCCGCAATCCCTGGCAGCGTCAGGGTGACTTCGAGCAGGGCGAAGGCGGCTAGGGTGAGCAGGGCATAGACGACCAGGGCAATGTCGGCCACTAGACCCGGCAGACGATAGTACAGCACCATAAATACGAGAACCAGCGCTAGCCCTGAGAGCCCGGCAATAATGCTGCGCTCAATGCTGTCTCGTCCCAGGGTGGCGCCCACGGTGCGGTTTTCAAGGATTTCGACAGGCACAGGAAGGGCACCGCTACGCAGCTGCAGTGCAAGGTCGTTCGCCGTTTCGGCCACAAAGTTGCCAGAGATGCTAGCGATTCCACCTGTGATGCCCGTTTCGGCGTAGCGCACATCAACGATGGGGCCGCTGAGCAGCTCATTGTCGAGGAAGATGCCTAAGCGACGTCCAGTTCCGGCAACGTTGCGAGTGAGTTGGGCAAATTCGTCTGCGCCCTGGTTGTTGAATTCCAACCCTACTTCCCAGGTTGTTCCGGTTTGATTGGGGGCGGCAAAGGCGTTGCTCAGCTTCTCTCCCGTCAGTTCTGTCCGAATGAAGAGTTCGGAGATTGCCTGCCGACTGCGTTCTAGGGCAGCTTGGTTCTCGGCGATCGCATCCTCATCCGCCTCATCTCCAGCCGCTTGCAGTTGTGCTTGCTCAATCAGCAACTCCTGCTGTACTTGAAACTCAATGGCAAGCTGCTCTTCGGTTCCGGGACTTTGTTCACGGAAATCGAGCTGCGCCGTGCCTCCTAAGACTCTTTCTGCCTGTGCGGGATCGCTCACCCCGGGCAACTGCACGAGTAGTTGGTTGCTCCCCACGGTTTGCACCACCGATTCCGCTACCCCCAGGGCATTGATGCGCCGTTCTACGACATTGCGCACCGACTCCAATTTATCGGGAGTAATTTGAGGCACGGCTTCGGTGGTTTGAGCTTGCAGGGTTAATTGGCTACCGCCCTGCAAATCTAAGCCAAGCCGGATCGGGAGGTTAATAAGGATGATGATGGCAGTCACTGCCATGATTACAACGAGCAAGAGAAGGGAGCGCTGTCTAGCCATGTCTGTAGCTCATACGACATTCGCTATGATAGCCGGATTTGCTCCGAACCATACGCCTTTGAAGCAACCTGGAACATAGCCAATAATACAACCCAGGTATCACGGATTGGTCGTCCTCACGATGTAATGGGTGGCGGGTATGCGGGCAAGCGTCCATACACCCACCCTTCATGATGTCTACGCCACTACTACATGAATTTCGCGTTTGGGAAAGATACCGATGTTTTCGGTGGACGCCACTCTTAAGGAGAACGTAGTATTATCAAACATTCCCCTTGATTTCCCCGTAGTGTTTCCCTTACCAGGCGCCACAAGAGAAGAAGTTGTTAGCTGAGGCTCTACGAGAGTCTATCAGGGATGATGCATCGAGAATTTGATGGTCTGCAAGTTTTGTCTGCGCTGCCGGATTCGGCGGACTCACTTCATACATATACCGACCAGCCCCCAACGGATGAGGTGACTGTGACAAACCCCGGACTCTTTTTTAACCGAGAACTGAGCTGGTTGGAGTTCAACAATCGCGTCTTGCAAGAGGCGCTCGATCCACGCAACCCGTTATTGGAACGGATCAAGTTTACCGCAATTTTTAGTAGCAATCTCGACGAATACTTCATGGTCAGAGTGTCGGGGTTGAAGCAACAGGTAGAAGCAGAAGTGACCAAGCGATCGCCCGACGGACATACCCCCCAGGAACAGTTGGATGCCATTCGCGATCGCCTCCTGCCACTGGTCTATCGCCATCAGCGCCATTTCCAACGAGCGCTCCGGCCACAACTGATGGCTCACGGTATCTACCTAATGGACTATCGTGACCTGTCGTTGGATCAAAAGGATTTTCTCCATCAATATTTTCAGACCCATATTGCGCCGATTCTGACCCCTCTGGCGCTCGATCCGCGCCAACCCTTCCCTTATATTGCAAACCTTGCGCTTAACCTAGTGGTGCAGTTGCACAATCCAACTACAGGGGAGCAATTGCTGGCACGGGTGAAGGTGCCCGAAACACTGCCGCGCTTGACCTGCATTCCTATAAATCTGCCGATGGTGAGCGGACGGGGCGATGCGGTTTGGTTTGCGGTGCCGCTGGAGCAGGTGATTGCCTACAACCTGGAAGCCCTATTTCCTGGGATGCGGGTGTCGGAATACTATCCCTTCCGGATTACACGAGATGCGGATCTGACCTTAGAAGAGGATGAAGCCGAGGATCTGTTATTGGCGATCGAGCAGAAGCTCCGCATTCGTCGTACGGGTGGTTCGGTGGTGCGCCTAGAAGTTCATGCCTCCATGCCCGAGGCTATTCGCAATATCCTGATGCATGAAATGGAGATCATGCCAGAGGATGTTTATCCGATGGAAGGACTGTTGTGTTTGCGGGATGTCATGGTCTTGATGGATACTCCGCTGCCGAAGCTGAAAGCCCAGCGCCTCAAATCTTTCCCCCATCCAGACTTGCGTCCGGTTCACCGCAAACGCAGCAAATGGGCTGAACTGCCTTTATCCAAGTCTTCACCGCTGGCGACCCAGGATGTCTTCACGGTTCTGCGCAAACGGGATGTGCTGGTGCACCATCCTTATCAATCATTCGATGATTCGGTGCAAGCATTTATTGCGCAAGCGGCTGAGGATCCGGATGTGTTGGCGATCAAAATGACGCTCTATCGCACCTCGGGAGACTCGCCCATCATCGAGTCGCTGATTGCGGCAGCCGAAAATGGCAAGCAAGTGGCCACGGTTGTGGAGCTGAAGGCCCGGTTTGACGAGGAGAACAACATTAACTGGGCGCGCATCCTGGAAAATGTTGGGGTGCATGTGGTTTATGGCCTTGTGGGACTGAAAACTCATACCAAGCTCGTGATGGTGGTGCGGCGCGAAGCTGATGGGTTGCGCCGCTACGTACATGTCGGCACGGGTAACTACAACCCCAAAACGGCGCAGGTTTATACCGATGTGGGTTTATTCACCTGCAACAATGCGCTGGGTGCGGATGTCGCCGATTTGTTTAATTACCTGACGGGCTATTCCCGGCAAAATGCTTATCGCAAGCTGCTAGTGGCTCCGGTTAACTTGCGCGATCGCCTCCTCTACTGCATTCAGCAGGAAATTGACCATGCTAAGCAGGGCCGCCATGCCCGCATCGTTGCTCAACTGAATTCCCTGGTCGATCCGAAGATGATTGTGGCACTGTATCAAGCGTCCCAAGCAGGGGTAAGGGTGGATCTGATTGTGCGCGGCATTTGCTGCTTACGTCCAGGGGTGCCGGGGCTGAGTGAAAACATTCGCGTGATCAGCATCATCGGGCAGTTACTAGAGCATTCCCGCATCCTCTATTTCCACAATGGCGGTGATGAGCGGATCTACATCGGTAGCGCCGACTGGATGCCCCGCAACCTGGATCGACGGGTTGAAGCTATGGCACCTATCGAATCACCGGAATTGACCGGAGAGGTCAAGGAAATTCTGGGAATCTTACTAGCCGATAACCGTCAGGCCTGGGAACTGCAGCCCGATGGGCACTATGTCCAGCGGCATCCCGGCTATCGCTGCTCGGAGCAACGAGCCCAACGCATTTTGATGGAAATGGCAGAACAGTCGGCAGCTCTGGGCGCTTCTCGAGCTTAATGCTATCTCGGGATCGAAGCAAAACTTGCATCAGCCTGAGTGATTTTGAGGGTGTGGCCGCGTTGCGGCCACACCCTCAACACAGTCCTTCGGTTTTGAATCCAGCCCCAGGGTGAGAGCCGTGGCATCAATCTGGGTACGCTTTCACCATTCCCTGATGAGGGAATCCAGTCCAATCAGTGGAAATCTATCCAGTTCTGGCTGGACTCCTGCTGATTTTTTTCTCGTTTGTATCCATTGTTGTATGGTGAGGCAGGCACAGCATGTCACTGCAGGTAATGGCATACTGACGGCATAGTAGTAGGCGATCGCCCCTAGACGCATGGAAGTCCATTGCACCCGTCCGGGATGTCCCCGTCCCCTCAATATTTTTACCGACCTCGACAACACAGCAACGCTGCGCACGGTTCAGCAAAAGTTTTGCACCACCTGCGGGATGCCGCAGCTCCTGGCAGGGCGCTATTTGCCCAGCAAACTCCTGGGGCAAGGCGGTTTTGGAGCGGCGTTTCTAGCCCGCGATCGCTACACCCCCACCATGCGCTCCTGTGTGGTCAAGCAATTTCAACCCTCGGGCGATCTCAATCCCCAGCAGCTAGAAGTGGCGCAGGGGTTGTTTGAGCGTGAGGCGCTGGTGCTGGAGTCGCTGGGGAATAAGCATCCTCAAATTCCTGACCTCTTAGCCTTTTTTGAGCTGAATGTGCCCAATCCAGGGGGCGGCAAAGCTAGCAGTTTTTTCTATCTAGTGCAGGAGTTTATCGACGGGGAGGACCTGGAAGAGGAAATGGAGCGACGGGGCGCTTTTTCGGAAGCCAAAATTCGCGAGGTACTGCACGCCATTCTGCCCGTCCTTCAGTTCGTGCATGACAATCAATCAATTCACCGTGACATCAAGCCCTCTAACATTATGCGGCGGCGAGATGGACGGCTGTTTCTGCTAGATTTTGGGGCGGTTAAGCAGGTGACGGCAACCGCCGGAATGTCGGCCAGCAAGGGGTCGACGGGTATTTACTCGATGGGCTTTGCGCCACCGGAGCAGATGCGGGGGGATGTGGTGTATCCGGCCACGGACTTGTATGCACTGGGGGTGACCTGTGTGACCTTGCTCACTGGGAAGCAACCTAATGAGTTGTATGACGCCTATCGCAATACCTGGGACTGGCATTCCCATGCAACGGTGGGCGATCGCCTCCGCCAGGTTCTCGACAAGCTGCTGCTGCCCACTCCCAGCCAGCGCTTTCAGTCTGCGGATGAGGTGATCACGGCTCTGGGAAAAGGCGGAGCACCCGGGCGATCGCCCGCCACGCCAGCGACATCGGGAGGGGCAGCGGCGATGCCCGCTCCCAAGTCCATCTCCACCTCACTGCAATCCTCCTCTCCTACTCCACATACTTCTCCCCCTCCGGCGCAGGTAAATCCCGCCCAACCCTTTGCTCCCCAAGCTCAAGCCCAATCGTCAACACCCGCGAAGCCAGCACGAGCAAAACCAGCTGCTCCGCCCATGCCATTGATGGAGTACCTGACCAGTGCCGCGTTTACAGGCGCTGAGGGTGGGTTGCTGGCGATCGCCTTGGTTAGTCTGGTTGGGACAGCAGTCGTGAACCCCCTCTTCTGGATGCCCTGGCTGGGGATTATAGGCGTTCTGCTGTTTGCGCAGTTCCGGCGCTGGTTGGACTGGAAAGACATCTTGGTGCTGACCGTCATCACCTTATTGGTAGTGCTGTTCATTCCCTTTTTCAATGCTGTCATTCCCGGAAATGTCTGGACAACGGTTCCAATTTTGGCCGTTTTGACCGGACTGGTAGCCATTGTCGTCGGAATAGTCTTCAGATTGATTTATCTATTGGTGTCGAAATTGCTTTAGGCGCGGGGCTAAACGGGTCGGCATCACGCTCTGAGGGCTACGTCTGGGGGCTATGTCTACCCGAAGCGAAACACCGACGTTGTTGGCAACTTTACTGATCGCCTTGACCTTGCTCATTAGTGGGGTCTGGTGGTCAGCGGAGCGTTTGCAGATGGGACATCTGCTGAGCATTGGTGATTTGCCCAGTGGCGCTACACCCCTTTCCTCCGAGGCCTTGCAGGAACGGCTGAGTGATGGCGATCGCTTACTGATTGAGACCGGAGCCACACCAGAGAAATATGCTGGCGTGCAAGCGATCGCCCAGAACAATATCCCCGAGGCGATCGCGCATCTAGAAACGGCGATCGCTTCTAATCCCAACGACCCCGAAGCGCTGATCTACCTCAACAATGCCCGTGTGCAGGGACTCCCAGCGCATACCCTCGCCGTTATTGCCCCCATTCGCACCGACCTTGACCGCGCCCTGGAAATTTTGCGGGGTGCGGCGCAAGCGCAGCAGGAAGTCAATCAGCAGAATGGTATCAACGGCAGGTTTCTCCGCATTTTGCTCGTCGATGATGGGGAGGATCGGGCGATCGCCACCCAGCTAGCGGATCATCTGATTCGTGATACTTCCGTGCTCGGAGTAATCGGACACACCACCCATGCCGCCACGACGGCGGCTCGCGATCGCTACGCCGCAGCAGGGTTAGTGGCCATTTCTCCCTTCGACTCGGCGATCGCCTCCTCCCATCCAACCCATCCCAGGTTCCGTACCATCCCCAGCGACTTTGTGACCGCCCGAGCCTTGTCAGAGCATTTGCTGAATCGGCTGCATCAATCGGCTGCCGCTGTTTTTTATGCTGATAATAGTGACGGCAGCCGCTCCCTCCGGGATGAACTGGCTACCGCTCTTTCTCTCAATGGCAGCAAAATTGTGCAGGACTATGACCTCGCTGCTCCAGACTTTGACGCCAGCAAGAAAGTCAATCAGGCGGCGGTGCAGGGCGCAACGGCACTGATTTTGCTACCCGATTTGGCTCAGCGCGATCGCGCCCTCCAGGTGATTCGAGCCAACCAGAACCGGCTCCATGTGCTGGGCAACGCCCACCTCTACACCGCGAAGACCCTGGAGATGGTTGGTCCCGAAGCGGTAGGCATGACCCTGGCGATTCCCTGGCACTCCCACACCGATCCGGATGCGCCCTTTGTGCACCACTCCCGCGACCTCTGGAATGGCGAGGTCAACTGGCGCACCGCCCTCACCTACGATGCGATGCAAGCATTCATTGTCGCGATGGAACAGACTCTGACTCGCCAGGACATCCAACGCACCCTCCAGCATCCCGATTTCTTTGCCCAGGGGGGAACAGGGGTTGTGCGCTTTTTGCCGACGGGCGATCGCAACCAGGGGATGCAACTGGTGCGAGTGCAAGCAGGCTTCGTCTCTGGCTTTGGCTACGACTTTGTCCCGATACCAACCCCTTTTCTGCCTTACCCGTCGCCAGCCTTGGGGCACCTGCAAGAGCCCTGGGGCATGGCACAGCATGGGTGGAGATGAGCATAAACGCTTATATTGCAATACTTCTTTACGTTTTGTTACAGTGTGGGCGTGAGATGCGAGATTGTCATTCTCCGTTTCGGGTTTCTCAGGTCTGTTTGTTCGTCCTAGGGCGTCATGTCTGCGGAGGCGAGCGAATCGGCCGAGTGATCGGACGTCCTAACCAGGGATAGACGGCCTCTGTGATGCGCAGAAGCGTATGATGAGGATATCCCGGCAAGCCTTGAAAATAATAGGGTTTCAAGGTCTCACTATTGCAGCTTTGCAGGTATCGATGCGATCGCCCATGTTTTTTGATAGTTCCCTGGCGTTGTCACACACGCTACTGACGATGCTGGGCGTAGAAACCTCCGTGCAATTTGCAGCGCCTGTGCCGCAACGGGTTCCCCTGCTGGTCGTGAGTAATCATCGCAGCTTCCTGGATGCGCCGCTGTTGATCACCACGCTCAACCACTCGGTTCGGTTTGCCTGCCATCACTACATGAGTCAGGTTCCGGGCTTGCGAGAGTTTGTTACGGCGCTGGGTTGCTTTCCGTTAGACAGCCCCGAACAGCGCCACCATACCTTTTTTGAGCGGGCAACCCGTTTGTTGCAGTCCCGGGAGATTGTCGGCATTTTCCCCGAAGGCGCCCAGTCCATGATTGATGTGCCGGAACCCGATGAGTTTCGCTGCTTCCAGCGGGGGTTTGCACACCTGGCATTGCGCGCCCCCGTCGAGAATTTGACGATTCTGCCGATGGCGATCGTTTCATCCGATGAGAGCCAGGGGCCTGTCGCGCCGCTGCAATTGTTTCAGTGGTTTGACCCGAGCGAACCCTTGTTCAAACAATCGGGATGGCATCCCGCCGTGGTCTATCATCGAGTCGAAGTGCGGGTGGGAGCGCCGATTCCCATTACCGATGCACTGCGGGAACAGTATCGCGGCAAGCAGGGGCGTCGCCTCGTGCAGGATTTGACCCAAACCTGCTCTGACTCTGTGTCCCAACTTCTCCATGCCTGATGCGCTACGCCGGCATGGAGATGTCATTGATGCTCTTTTTTTTATCCAACTTTATCCAACCTCCTTTACCTAAGCTCTGATTCATGGCCTCAAATACTGTGCGTTTCCTGAAACCGTCGCACTCTGCCCGTTTAGATCGCCCGCTTTTTGTGTTTTTGCCTGGAATGGATGGTACCGGCGAGTTGTTTGAAGCTCAGCTAGATGGCTTGCAACAGGAGATGGATGTGCGATGCCTTTCCATTCCATCGGATGACACCACCCCTTGGAAGGAGTTGGCGCGGGCGACCGCTGAGCTGATTCGGCTTGAGAAAGCGACAGCGCCTCGACGTCCAGTCTATGTCTGTGGTGAGTCTTTTGGTGGCTGTTTGGCGCTAATGCTGGCTCGCTATGCGCCCGAGAGTTTTGATTATTTGATCTTGGTGAATCCGGCCTCTTCCTTTGGTCGGCAACCCTGGGGATGGTGGAGTGCAGAGATGGCACGGTCAATCCCCTCCCCCCTCTACGATCTGTCGGCGATCGCCCTGGTGCCTCTGTTAACCAACATGGAGCGGGTGTCAGAAGGCAATCGGACTGCGTTGCTCCGCGCCATACAGTCGGTAACCCAGCGCAGTGCTGCCTGGCGACTCTCCCTGGTCGGACAATTTGATCTGGAGTCGATTCCGGTGCATCGCATCACCCAGCCCACCCTTTTATTGGCATCGACGGGCGATCGCCTCCTGCCCTCTGTCGAAGAATCCGAGCGCTTGTTGCAGCATCTGCCCAATGCCCGCCGCGTGATTCTGCCCGATAGTGGCCATGCCTGTCTATTGGAAGCGAATGTAAATCTGGGTAAGATTCTCAGTGCGCAACGGTTTCTTACCCATCCACCGCTGGCGTCTTGAGCGATTTCTGCGAAATACAGAAATTTTATCCAAGCCTTAAGAAAGGTTTGTCAATCTTCGAGACTCCAGTAAATGTACGGAAGTGTTGAACGAAGCGGTCAATGTAGCGCTATTGGCTGTATTTCACGATCACGAAACCCTGGTGCAGTGGCTAACCCTGTGGCATTTCGGAAGTAACCGGAAATTCTCTGAAGCTTTGTATAAAAAGGACTTGAGCTGATCGAATGCCTAGCCTCATCCCGAGACGCGGCTTCCTTCATCGGGATTACACAATTCTCCCATCCCGAAAAGCAGTGAGTAAGCTAGAAAAATAGTGGAGACGGTAGCGAAATAGGCCTTGGGTGGGGGCGACGCATGTAGAGCCCGAAGATTTTGCTGCACCACAGAGGTCTCTCGCATCTGTTTTCGGTTCACGGTAGGTACGCACTATGCGATCGCGATTGCTAGATATTTTTGTAGCCCTGGACGATGTGTACAGCGGTTGGATTTTGTGGAATTTGTTTCTGGCCTTTGTTCCACTGGTTTTGAGCTTTGTGTTGTTTCGCAAAGGGGCGATCGCCCAACGCTGGCTCTGGTGGGCATGTGGAGCAGTTGGCTTCGTTGGCTTTCTGGGTTTTGTGCCCCGCTATCGGCATTACATCGACGCGGCGAAGGGCTGGGTGCGATCGGCGCTCGCAGGCGATGGCATGGCATTGCTAGCGTTGCTAGCGCTAGGAGTTTTGAGCCTGGGTGCGATTGGGGCGGGAGCATGGCTGTTGCGGCAACCTCCAACGTTGCGGAAGCGACTGCAACCCTTGTTCTGGTGGGTGGGTTTGGTTACCTATGTTGCCTTTATGCCCAATGCGCCCTATTTGCTCACAGACATCATTCATCTGATTCGCGGCACCAGTTCTGGACAGGTCGCTACCTGGATTGTGGCCTTGGTCTTTATCCCGCTGCATGTGGCCGCCATCTTGATAGGGTTTGAAGCCTATGTCCTGGCTCTGCTGAACCAAAATTACTTTTTGAAGCAGCGGGGCTGGGGAGCATGGATTCTGCCTGCTGAGCTGACGATGCATGGTTTGAATGCGATCGGCATCTATTTGGGGCGCTTCATCCGGTTCAATAGCTGGGACTTGGTGGCTGACCCAAGTAGTGTTGTGGTCATCACGCTCAACACCCTCACCGAACGGCGGCCACTGTTCGTTATCTTCGTCACCTTTGTGATTCTGACGGTGTTCTACTGGATCATGAAGCAAATCACGCTGGGGCTGAAGCTGCGTGTACATTATGCCCGTCGTGGGCTAGATGTGATGGGAACCGACTTGTAGGGCTCCGCTCAAAATACCGTTCCGTCGCTAGCAATTTGCAGTGGCGGCGCACCATCGGGACGTTTTTCTTTGGCAATTTTGCGACCTGCTGCCCAGGTGCCGCCTTCGAGCACGTTGGCTAAGGGGAATTCTGTGGAAGTATAACCAAGGGTTTTGCGAATCTCGTTGGCAATTGCATCCAATGCACTCACCGTCAGGGCGCGCCATTCGACGATCACTTCTGAGCCAGGAAGCTGGGGCGTTCGGGCGATCGCCGGATCCTGCAACTCCAGCAAGCCCATGTCGAGGCAGAGGCCACCATTCCGATACTCAGCCAACCCCGTCAGCTGGTTCACCTCAGAAACGGTGAGGCCTAGCTCTTGCAAGGGTTCCATCAGCGAGTAGGTAAGCCACTGAGACAGCTTGTGAAACGGCACCAGTCCCCCATCAGCAGGCTGATCGCCCGTTAAAGCTGAGTGCGGCCACACATCCCCCAAATTGACCCCCGACACCTCGATGCGTCCGGGCCAAATGGAACCCATCCCCAGCAAAATCGTTTGCAGAATTAGGGGAGCCGGAAAGGTGTTTCCCTCAGCTTGTTGCAGGCAGTAATCCACCAAATTCCCTGGGCGTGCGGGGGCTGTGCCAAAAATATTGGAATGTTGCCGGAGCGATCGCCCCAACGCTTGCATCAGCGATAGCCGTCCTTCCAGCCCGACGAGGGGATTCTCTTTGGATACTTGAAACCCTTTTGCGAGGGATGCTTCCGTCAGGCGCTCCAGGGCATCCGCATCGACTCGCAGGGGTTGCGACGGGTTGCTGGAGAAGTGACCTTCACAGAACATTCGAAAACTGGCAACGGCTAATCCTTCAGACCGAGCAAAGGTTTTCCCAGTGGCAGCTTCTTGATAGCGCCATGCAGTGCCAGCTCCGGCATCCAATAAGACGCTAATGATGACTAAGTCAACCTTGGCGCGGGTGCGATCGCGCGGATCCAAGGATGCCAGTGCTTGATCCATCTCGGCCACCCGATCGATAGCTCCAGCATTGAAATGTCGCCAGCGGCTATGAATCGGGATGTTCAGGTCGGGGTAGTTTTCGCGCATGACGTCCAGCACATAGTCAGCGGTAGGAGCCAGTTGTTCTACATTGAGGCGAAAGTGATTTAACTTGCCCTGTTGTGCCAGAGAATAAAGCTGACTACAGCGATCGCGAATGGCTTGTGGTGATTGGATATAGGCGATCGCATTCTGCGCGGCGTTAGATATCAAAACCATCCCAAATACCGCTCCTTGGTGCGATGAGTTTAGTGGAAACTATCCCACAAATCCGCGCAGCGCAGCACAGCTGATTCACCGAATGCAAAGACTTCGTGGAAACTTGTTGACATAACCGTTGAACGATTCTTCCACTGAAGATTGGTGATCAACTAGTGGAAAAGCCAGGTCGTAAACGCATACTTTTCGCCATTCGTCACTGGCAGCGACTGGTGGGGATGGGTAAAGTATGACGGAAAGACCAGTACTGCCCCGGCTTCGGGCTTTACCTTGATGTCCTGGCGATCGAAATAGGTTTCGCCGCCTTCAAAGCCATCATTCAAATAGCCCACAACGCTGATGTCGCGGGTCGGAATGCCCTGTTGCACTTCCTGGAAGCGGCTTTGCAGCAAGATATTGTCAACATGGCGCTGGTAAAACTGCCCGACCCCATACCGCAAGATTGAAAAGTTTTCGGCGATCGGAAACTGCACCCCATAATGCTCATGCAACAACCGCTGCACCACGACTACAGTGCTCATCAGTAGCTCATTGGTGGACTTGGCTAGGGGTTCGCTTTGGTCGAGCCGCCATAGGTCGTTGCTCCGTACCTCCTGATCAACTCCATCCACTAGAATGCCGGCCGGTTCAAACTTCTGGGAGTTGGCCACCTGAATGATGTGATCGCACACAGCAGGGGCCAACAGGTTGCGAACGAGATAGATTTCGTGACTCAGAGAGGTTAGAGAAGGGGTAGCCATAGCTTCAGGAAAATGCTGATGATCAATCACGCTGTCGTAATAGTTCTGACATATGTTCCTAAGGTAGCTCTGCAACCTGGGTTTGCCCGGAACTGTCGATTTTTATTGGAAGTCGCTAAAGTAATACAGGACTGATCCCCATCGCACTTTTTAGATTCTGAGGTGGCGATCGCCCTTGCCTTTTCCACTTCCCATTGGTTTCTCACTCCGCTTTCCTGCATGGCCACTCCTTCCTTTAATTCGCCCGACAAACCCAGAGAAACGCGACGCGGTTGGCAACCGATTGATAAGGTTGCGTTGATCCTGGCCGCAATTCTGACCGTGCTGATGGTTGGGTTGGCATTGTCAGGCGACCATACAGCTCCCCGTATTCGAGACTTTAGCTGGCAGGAACGCCAGATTGGAGCAGAGGATCGGGCTTTTTTGCTCACCTTCAGCCGTCCGATGAACCGCGAAAGTGTGGAGCGCAATCTACAGATTGACCCGCCTCTATCTGGAAAATTTAGCTGGGCGGGGCGACGCATGGCCTATACCCTGGATGCCCCTGCGCCCTATGGAACTGCCTTTTCGATGCGCCTGCGGGGAGCACGCGATCGCTTCAGCGAGCTAGGAGATAGCCGGGATATGCCACTGTATGAGGCATCCTTTGAGAGCCGCGATCGCGCATTCGTTTACTTAGGGGTTGAAGGAGAACAGGCGGGGCGGTTGATCCTCAATAATCTCACCCGTAAAGACGAGACGGTACTAACGCCCGACAACCTGGTGGTGATGGACTATGAACCCTATCCCGAGGGTGATCGCATCCTCTTTTCAGCGATTGACCGGGATGCAGAGGATGGGTCGAGAGTTGATCAGCGACTCTACACGGTGTCCACGGGGATTCACATCACGGCTCCGGCCAGTGGTCCGGGAGAGGAGCAGAGCGATCGACGCAAGGTAGAACCGCAGGACGTCGGCGTTGTTGAGCTCATCCTTGACAACCAGGATTACCAAAACTTCAAGTTTGACCTATCGCCCAATGGCGAACGTTTGGTAGTGCAACGCGAAAGCCGTCAGCCTCCTCGCGTTACGGAGCTTTGGGTGATGGCAGCTGGGCAAGATCCCTACCGTATTGATACCGGGCCAGGTGGCGTTTTTTTGGTGGCACCGGATAGCACCTCCGTTGCTATAGCCCAGGGACAGGGCATGGCTATTCTGACCCTGGAGCCTGGGGGCGATCCCCTCGACTTTCTGGCGCGGTTTGGGATGGTGCTCAGCTTTACCCGTGATGGGTCTGCGGCCACGATGGTACAGTTTTCCCCCGATCCTGAAACGCCCACCGAAGCGCTGTATCTGGTGACGAACCAGGGTACGGAGCAGGAGTTACTGAGAACCGACGGGGCTATTCTGGATGCGATGTTTGACCCCCGCAGTACGCTGATTTACTGCTTATTTACTGATCTACTACCAGGGGATGGCCATGTCGAGCAACCAATGCTGTCAGCCATCAATTTGGAAACCGAAACCCGGATCGACCTGCTGAAGCTTCCAGCACAGCGGGATATTCAGATGAGTCTCGCCCCCGACGGCTTAGGGCTGTTGTTTGACCAAACCATCGCATCAGATTCGCCCACCGACTCGGGACCCGTGACGGGGAAAGATGGACGGGTGATCGCCGACAGTCGCCTCTGGTTCTTTCCCCTGGTACTCGCTGAGGAGGATGGCAATCCTCTCCCTTTAGATCCAGAGGAGTTGCCCCTCAGCGGTTTACGCCCCCAATGGCTGCCCTAATTTCTTGAGGGAGTATTCCTCGGGTTAGTTGCCCAATTTTGCGAGATCTCCGTATTATGGTTAAGACTTGTGCCAGATGTGCGATGACGAACATCTCCAATTTGCGCAAGGATTACATGGTTGGCTCTTCGGGTTGACAGGCTGAAAGGCGATCGTGTTGTGACATTTATGGACTGCCAACCGGAACAGCCTCACATCCAAAGTTTTTTCTTGCACACCTTTGATTAGGTCGGTGTAGAAGACCAATGTAAAACGGTTTACTTTGCCCCTTTATTAATTCTGCTATTTCATCATCATGAGATTTTTCCGCCGACAACTTTTTGTGCCCCTGTTGGCTTTGTTGACTGCAACCCTTGTTGTCGCCTGTGCAGGTGGTGGAGATCCGGGGGACGATGCGGCCTCCGCTTCCATTCGGGTCGGCTCCAAAGATTTTACGGAGCAGTTTATCCTTGGTGAGATGTACGCCTTGGTGCTTGAGGATGCAGGCTTTGAAGTCGAGCGCAAGCTGAACTTGGGTGGCACGCCCGTTGCCCACGAAGGGTTGCTTAACGACGAAATCGATGTGTACCCCGAATACACAGGCACAGGGCTTTTGACCATCCTCAAACGACCTGCCAGTAGTGACCAGCAAGAAGTTTATACCAGCGTTGCCGATGCCTATGCTGAGCAATTTGGTTTGGCATGGCTGGAACCGGCTCCGATGAACAATACGCAGGCGCTGGCTATGACGCAAGAGCGAGCCACAGAGCTGGGCATTGCGACGATTTCTGACATGGCGGCGCAGGCCGGTGAATTGGTGATGGTGGGACCACCAGAATTCCAGGCGCGGGAAGACGGCTTACCCGGCATCCAAGCGGCCTATGGCGACTTCCAACTGCAGGAATACAAAGCGGTGGATCCGGGTTTGCGGTACCAGGCGTTAGTAGAGGCGGAAGCCGATGTGGCTGTTGCTTTCGGGACAGATGGAGAAATTAGCGCCTTTAATCTGGTGGTGTTGGAAGATGACCAACAATTATTCCCGCCCTATCAGGTGGCTCCAGTGATCCGGCAGGATGTGTTGGAGGCAAATCCAGGTGTTGCTGATGCACTCAATGCCCTGGCACCGTTGCTTACGGATGAAACGATGCAGCGCCTGAACTATGAGGTCAGTGGCAATCAGCGGGAGCCCGACGAGGTTGCGCGTGAGTTTCTGGTAGAAGAGGGACTGATTGAATCCTGAACGATTGGGGTGCATCTGAACCATTAGTTTTTGCGGATGGAAAGGCGATCGCCCCTTGCTTGGGGGTGGAAAGCGACGGCCTTTCCATCCAACGTTCCACGAGTCTGAAGAAATTGACTGTCTGCATACCATGTCCCATTCGAATCACCCCGAGGGCGTCATGACCGCAATTGAGTTTAGTGATGTTTCGCTGAAGTTTCCTGGTAGTTCGCGTTTGGCCGTCGATACCGTCAATTGCCAAATCGAACGGGGAAAACTGGTTGTCATCCTGGGGCCGAGTGGATGTGGCAAGACCACCCTACTCAAGATGGTCAATCGGTTGTACGAACCATCGGCTGGCACGATCCTGGTAAATGGGCAGGATATCCGGCGGGTCAAGGCGACCGAACTGCGGCAGCAAATCGGGTATGTGATCCAGCAATCCGGCCTGTTCCCCCATATGTCCGTAGCGCAGAATATTGGCGTTGTCCCCCGCTTGCTGGGTTGGGAAAAGCCCCGCATTCAAGCCCGGGTGGATGAATTGCTGAATTTGGTGGCGCTGCCTCCCGAAGACTTTCGCGATCGCTATCCTGCACAACTGTCTGGTGGTCAACAGCAGCGGGTTGGGGTGGCGCGGGCGCTAGCCGGCGATCCGCAGGTGATTTTGATGGACGAGCCGTTTGGAGCCATTGACGCTATTACCCGCACAGCTTTGCAGGATGAAATTCTGCGACTCCAGCAGCAATTGCAGAAGACCATCCTGTTTGTATCCCACGATGTGGAAGAGGCGCTTCGCCTTGCCGATCGTATCCTCATCCTGAAGGCAGGACAGGTGGTGCAGTATGACACTCCCTTCAATATCCTTACCCGCCCCGCCAATCCGTTTGTTTATGAGTTGATGGGAGCGGATGACATGGTGCGGCAATTGGGCTTGCTGCGGGTCGAGACAGCGATGACTGATGCGCCTCCGGATTACCGCCACACGGAAGCGGAACCCACTATTGCCCGCCACGACAGCCTGCGCGAGGCATTATCTTTGATCCTACGAACCGGGGCGCGACAACTCACGGTATTGGAAAATGATATTGCGGTTGGAATCCTGACCCTAGAACATATTCGAGATTCGGCCAGTGTGGGCGTGGGTGCATAATGGGCTACATCTTTAACAATCTGGATGAAGTGTGGGAGTTGTTGCTCGAGCACTTGCAGATGACCTTGATCACCCTGGCAATCGCGGTACTGCTAGCGTTGCCCCTCTCCCTACTGATCTACCGCTATCGTTGGTTGAATGTGCCGATTTTGGGAATTCTGGGTGTGTTTTATACCATTCCCAGTCTGGCGCTCATCATTCTGTTCGTTCCCCTGCTGGGCTTGAATGCTCAGTCCGTTATTGCCGCGATGGTGCTCTACACGCAGGTGATTCTGGTGCGGAACCTGGTGGTTGGCTTGCAGGCTATTCCCCCCGCTGTAATGGAAGCGGCACGGGGCATGGGCATGACTCCCTGGCAACGCTGGTGGCAAGTGCAGGTGCCATTGATTCTCCCGGTTTTTCTGGCGGGGTTGCGGTTGTCGGCGGTCGTGGCGATCGCCATCGCCACCATCGGCGCAAAATTTGGTGCAGGCGGTTTGGGCACGCTGTTGTTTGATGGAATTGCCCAGGCTGGCCGATACGACAAGATTTGGGCGGGAGCGATCACCGTCTCCGTCCTTGCCTTTGTCTTCAACGGCGCACTGCTAACTCTCCAATGGGCCGTCAATCCTACCCGCAAGCTCTACAAGAGCAAACGCAAAGTACGGCAACATCTCGCTTCTGCCACCGAATCGTAGACAAGCGCAGATCTGGTGCGTTAGTTAGGAGTGCGCGGGGCACTACTTTTGCTTCATGGCCTGCTTGCGTTCCTTTTTCGGATCGCGCGTGGCGGCAGCAGCAATTTCAGCATCCAGCAGCGTCTGTCCAGTAGCGGCAAGATAAACATCATCCAGACTAGGACGGGACTGGGAGATGCCGAAAGTTGGCAGTCCCTTTTCCTTGAGCGCCTGTTGGATCGTCAACAACGCATCGCTCTGGGTATCGACCACCAGATTCAAGGAATTACCCTGGGCTTCGTTGATGATGACTTCCTGGACGAAGGGGAAGGTTTGCAGCATCGCCTTTGCTTGTTCTGCTTCGTCGGACTGGGTGAACTCGCGGAGTCGGAGGGTGATGCGATCGCCCCCCACCTTATCCTTCAGTTCCGATGGCGAGCCAGCATCAATTACCAAGCCCTTATCGATGATGGCCACCCGATCCGCCAATGCATCCACCTCTTCCAAGTAATGGCTGGTAATCAGCACGGTGGTCCCTGCTGCCCTCAGCTGCCGCAAGAAGCTCCAGATGGCAGAACGGCTTTCAATATCCAGCCCAACGGTCGGTTCATCTAAAACCAGCACGTCCGGTTGGTGCAATAGCCCTGCGGATAAATCCATGCGCTTCCGCATCCCACCAGAATAGGTGCCTGTACGCTGATCCAACCAATCGCCCATGCCCAGTAAGGCCGTGACCTGCTCAATACGCTGGGTGGCGATCGCCTTTGTCAGGTGATATAACGACGCCTGCAATTGCAGCAACTCGCGCCCCGTCAGCACCTTATCCAGCGCGACTTCCTGTGCCACATAGCCCAGACGCTGTCGCGCTAATCGAGGATTCTCCAATACCGAAATGCCCGAAACCTCAATTGTCCCAGCATCCGGTGTAGCCAGGGTGCAGAGGCAGCGCAAGGTTGTGGTTTTGCCTGCGCCATTCGGCCCCAGTAGTCCAAAGATTTCTCCAGGCTCGACCCGTAGCGTCACATCCTTGACTGCTTCGACCTTGCCGTAGCTCTTGCGTAGATTTTGAATCGACACAGCCGCTGTCATCTCTCCTCTCCTTGCCAACCTTCAAGACCTCGGGGGCGATCGCCAGATAGCTAAAGATTCCTTAGCCCAAGCGCAACTATTCCTAAAAATCACTATACCGATGAAACTCTTGGCTTGCAGAACTAAGGCCTGAACTTATTTTGAGACTGCAATCTGCTGCGTCCCATTTGAAGTCTGGGGGTTGCAGAATCCAATTATGATTTTTTTTCGAGAAGCGGCGTGCATACGCCGCTTCTCGAAAAAAAATCATACCCTCAGCCAGCAATACCGACGTCTGTCTAGCCTTCGTCATCGTCCTCCGATGACTGTTTCCACAACCGTGTGCGCTTCACGATCCAATAGCTGCCAGCGAGGGCAATTACGGCAACGCCTAAGCCGACTAGCTCCAGGCTGCTGGCATCTTTTGAGTCGAAAATGATGATTTTTCGGGCGACAGCGGTGAGAGAGGTAATAATGACCAGTTCGAGCTGGACGACATGATTCTTGAGATAGGCTGAAATATTCTCCAGCACCTCCAGGGCAATCAAGACATTGAGGAACAGCCCAAAAATTTCAATTAGCGTGGTGGAGAAAAAGCCATAGGGCTCGGTGGCCAACTCTTGAAATAGGACACGCCAGAGGTCAACAATCGCAACACCTAGCACGATCACCATGGCGATCGACAGCACCTTTGACACCAGGATTTCTGCTTGTTTCAGGAGATGGAGAAAGGTCTCGTCGCTAACAAGCGATCGCAATTGCTGCCAAAAGTTCTCCATACCTGCCTGATTGCTCCCTATACAAAGTCTGAAAGCATCTTATCGGCATTGGTCCTCTGGGGCGATCGGAATTCGATTGAGGGTCTAAAAATTATTAGAAGAAAAATGAACTCTGCAATACCTTTTCCACAAGCTACAAACGTTTTCCACAGTTCATGCTGGGTTTTCCACAGTTTTTCACAGACTTTTGTGGAAAACTAGATCGTTCGTACTGTGAAGAAACACGAAAAGACCGCCCTGCCCCAACGTTTGGCAAGACGGTCTTCGGATGCGAGTGATTGACTGGTGCTTGAAACGGCTGTGACTTTCCGTTACTCAAGCCGCATCCCAAAGCTTTGGGATGCTTACTCCCACTCGATTGTGCCAGGGGGCTTGGAGGTAACATCGTAAACGACGCGATTCACGCCCCGTACCTCATTGACAATGCGGTTTGAAATCAGCTCCAGCAAGTCATAGGGAACGCGAGCCCAGTCTGCCGTCATGCCGTCTTCGCTGGTGACGAAGCGCAGCACGATGGGATAGGCATAGGTGCGCTGGTCGCCCATGACCCCAACGGAGCGAATGGGCAGCAGCACTGCGAAGGCTTGCCAGAAGTCGCTGTAGATATCGTGTCGATTGATTTCCTGCCGCACGATCAGATCTGCATCTCGCAGGATATTCAGCTTCTCGGCGCTGACTTCGCCCAAAATCCGGATGGCTAACCCAGGGCCAGGGAAAGGATGGCGGTTGACAATTTCCTCGGGCAAGCCGATAGAGCGCCCGACCTTTCGAACTTCATCCTTAAATAGCTTGCGGAGAGGTTCCACGAGCTTGAAGCGCAAGTCCTTAGGCAGTCCACCAACGTTGTGGTGGCTCTTGATTTTGACAGCGACCCGTTCCCCAGTTTTGGGATCGATGTTGGTATCGGCAGACTCAATCACATCGGGATAGAGGGTGCCTTGAGCGAGGTAGTCGAAGGGACCCAGTCGTTTCGACTCTTCTTCGAACACTCGGATGAACTCATGGCCGATGCGTTTGCGTTTCTCTTCGGGATCGGTGACACCTTTAATTTGCTCCAGGAAGCGATCGCGGGCATTTATGTACTGGACAGGAATATGGAACTCCTGGTCAAACAGTTTGAGCAAGCGCTCCGGTTCATACTTCCGCATGAAGCCCTGGTCGATGAACATACAGGTGAGCTGATCCCCAATGGCTCGGTGCATCAGAAAAGCTAGTGTGGAGGAGTCAACCCCACCCGACAGCGCGAGCAGTACGCGCTTGTCGCCAACCCGTGCCTTCACTTCGCGAATGGCTTCTTCGACAAAGGCTTCGGTGGTCCAGGTGGGTTGGCAGTCGCAGATGTGATACACGAAATTCCGAATCAATGCCAAACCACCGACGGAATGCACTACTTCGGGGTGGAACTGGACGCCGTAAAAGCGCTTTTCGTGGTGGGCGATCGCCGCTGCTGGCGTGTTATCTGTATGGGCCAGCAGCTCAAAGCCCTCAGGCATATCGGTCACAGAATCGCCGTGGCTCATCCACATGGTGCTGCCATCTTCCACATTGGTCAGCAAATCGGTGGGGTCATCTATAAACAGCGACGCTTTGCCATACTCGCCGCGCTCGGCTCGCTCGACGCCACCGCCGAGCTGTCTGACCATCAACTGCATGCCATAGCAAACCCCCAACAGAGGGATGCCTAGCTCCAAGATTTCTGGGTCACAGATGGGAGCCCCTTCGTCGTAAACCGAATTGGGGCCACCGGAGAGGATGATGCCTGCTGGGTTGAGCTTTGCCAGGTGTTCTACCGAGGTGTGATATGGCAAAACTTCAGAGTAGACCTGGGTTTCACGTACGCGACGGGCGATTAGTTCAGAATATTGGGAGCCAAAGTCCAGAATAATGATCATCTGGCGATTGATAGCGTTGCTCATCTCCTGGGCATCGGAGGAAGAGGTGTTGATTTGAGTTGTCACGATTCAATACATTCCTGGAATGTTGAGTAAGGGTGAACGTGAAGAACGTAGGGAAAATAAGTTGCAAGGGTTAGCAGCAGCCAAGTTCAGGATCTGCCAGCGTCGCCTAACGACCGTGGGATGGGAAGTGGGAACAGCTCATCGGGTTCAAAAAATCAGCGCTGAGCGGTTAGGGAAAAGGGTTCGCTTGAATGGGCGGTGCCACTGCAAGGCAAGGGTTTCAATTCATTTCGTGCGCTTTGTAAGCAGAAAGCTGACTGAGGCAAACGGAGAATCAACTCCATATCGGAAACGACTTGCGAATAACAAAGCAGGCGAAAAAAATAAACAGGGTATTGACTATAGGTTTATAAACCGAGTGCGTGGAAGTCAGTGAAATTTAGGTATTAAATTACATTAACAAAACTCGGCCAGAATCGATTTGCCAATCTGACTGCGGACGATGATTTGCCGTTGGCGATCGAACATCAGAGAGCCGACCTTGACCGTGCGATCGCTATGCTTGCGAATGTAGTCGGTCGCACGATGGTCAATTTCCTGGGCGATCGCCTCATAAACCTGGGTCACCCATTGGCTGCCTGTGCGCTCATCCAGCTCCCGCAAATAGGTGAGTCCGTCTTCAGCGGTTTCACGGTCAAAAATGACGCGCATATCGGCTTGAGGTAATCCCGCTGCGGCACAAAATGCCGTTAGCACCTCTCGTCGGCCGTCGGCCACATAGTGGTGGGTATGGAAAATGCCTGCCGCTAATTTCATCAATTTGCCGTGGTAGCCAAACAGTAAGACCGCACGAACGTCTTGTCGTCCGGCTTCTGCCAGCAACGATCCCAACCAGTTTGCCGTTTTGATGATGCGGAGCGGGGGAATACCCAGTTGTTGTGCTAGGTGAATCCCATTCTCCCCAATGCAGAACACCAACCCATCATGAGCGGTTCGACGGGCAATCAACTCGTTCCGAAAGGCTTCCAGTTGACCCGGGGCGCTAAGCGGTTGGGCAATCCCCGAGGTGCCTAGCAACGACAGCCCTTCCACAATGCCAAAGGCGGCATTGGAGGTACGGGCGGCGAGCGATCGCCCCTCCGGGATGATGAAGGTGACAATCAGTCGCTCCGTCGGTTCAAGCTTGGGCAGGAGATTGGCCTCCAGAATGTTGCGAGCATAGGCATAAATCGCAGGTTGATGGTCAGCTGCCTCGTTGCGCCCGATGCCTTCGCCGCCCCGCAGCTCCAATAGCGATCGCTCATCCTCCCGAGGTTGAAGTTCCACCACGGCCCACATAGCTGCATCCCTTGTAAAGTCAAGATTGTCGCCGGGATCGCTACGGGTGATGGCAAGCGCTGTTGTCGGACTCAGCCGCGCCGCTTGTTCCACTGGAATCACAGCGGGTTCTGGAGGTTTCACTAGATTGACCGACACCTCGCTTGGCGCTGTCTCCCGGAGACATTGGAGGGCGGCGATCGCCGAGGCACAGGCAAACACAGGCAAGGTATAGCCAGCACGAGGGGAATTCATGGAATGTTTCGCAAAGAGGGATGTACGCTCGTCGCTACGACCAACATCATGTATTTCTCAGGTGTTGTGAAGGTCACTCGACGCTGAAGCAGAAGTTAAACCTGCAAATTAGGCATGGCGACGACTGCATCTTTGCCATGCCATTGAGAAATTGGCGTTGCGGTTTCTGCTAGCAGCTTGCCACGGGAAATCACATAGGAAATGGGAGGCCGTCGCCGAATTGCATCATACCGATCGATCGCATCCAGCACGATCAGATTTGCGGGTTTATCTACGGCAATGCCATAGTCTTCCTCCACCTGAAGCGTTTTGGCTCCGTTCCAAGTCACCATGTCGTAGCAGGCGTCGATTTCAGCGCGACCCGTCATCTGGCACACATGCACCGCCATGCTGGCCACATCCAACATGTTGCCAGTCCCCAAGGAGTACCAGGGATCCTGGATACAATCATGTCCCAGGCTTACGTTTTGCCCCATTTGCCAGAGTTCCTTCACCCGTGTGATACCCCGTCGCTTGGGATAGGTGTCGGTGCGTCCCTGCAAGGTAATGTTGATGAGCGGATTGGCAATGAAGTTAATCGCGGTGCGCTTCAAAAAGCCCATGAGCTTGACGGCGTAGGCATTGTTGTAGGAATGAAAGGCCGTGGTGTGACTGGCGGTAACACGAGAATCCATGCCAGAGCGAATGGCGCAAGCCACCATCACTTCTAGAAAGCGCGATTGGTCATCGTCGACTTCGTCACAATGGACATCGATGAGGCGATTGTAGCGGTCAGCCAACTCAAAGATGCGGTGGAGCGATCGCACCCCATCTTCCCGTGTCAGTTCGTAGTGGGGGATCCCACCCACCACATCGGCGCCCAAACGCAGCGCTTCTTCCAGTAAGTCCTCATTTTTGGGACTCCCGTACACCCCATCCTGGGGAAAGGCCACCACTTGCACAGTGATCCAGTCTTTCACGGCGTCCCGCACAGTCAACAGTCCTTTGAGGACGGTGAGGGTTGCCTCACTCACATCGGCATGGGTGCGAACAAAGAGAACCCCTTGCATGGCCTGCTGTTTCAGGGTAGCGATCACTCGTTGCTGCACATCGTCTAAGGTGAGGGATCGCTTGCGATCGCGCCAAATTTCAATGCCCTCAAATAGCGTTCCGGTTTGATTCCAGCGCGGTTCCCCAGCGGTCATTGATGAGTCGAGGTGAATGTGCGATTCCACAAAGGGCGGGCTGACCAAACGACCCTTAAGATCAAGCTCCATGGCACCCGAGAGTGAAAGGTTGGGAGCGATCGCCACGATTCGGCCTGCATCGATCGCGATATCCATCAGAGCATCCTGGTTTGCTTCGCCCAGTTCCGTTGGCGGAAGCACTCGTCCCTGACGCAACACCAACCCTACTGATTCAACACTCATGCGGTTACCCAGCCCGTTGCAAAACTGCCTTCCACTTTACTGGTTGGGTGAGACCGATGGTGTGCCAGAAGCGTGCATCTTTTGCGGGTTCTTAGTCAACAACCCGCACCCGGCCAGTCTGCAGTGCATCGAATAATTGGTTTAAGGAGATGAGATCTCTGTCATCCAGCTTGTTGACGGAGGTGCTCAGTTGCATAAAGTAAGTCTGGTCGGCTCGTGTGATCTTCCGAGCCCGTAGGATTTGTCGGGCGATATCACGGAGACCAAGGTTTTGGGGGGCGGCGTTTAAAAGCATGATTTTAAGTTGATTTCCAACACCCTTACTATCGTGCCTTAGCTGCAAAGCCAGCGTGACCTGCTACTCATGTGCCTGTGATCTTTGTCAGCCTGTTGAGTGATCGTCATTCCATCCTGCGAAACTAGAACGAAACATTGTTTCTCTACGTATCTCGGTATAGTTAAAATTCAAATCCTAAAACCCTGTGCCGCCCGCGCGGCGGGCGGCACAGGG
>JBCBSJ010000013.1:0-56651 GCA_039819245.1 Cyanobacteria bacterium J06638_20 | reverse complement strand
ATTCTGGAAGCTCCGCACCCAGTGGATTCGGCTCAAACATCGTCTGGGGATTCCAACAACGGACTGATACCAATTCTACGAAAACCAAAACCAGATTAATTTTTGAAAGCCGCGCAGTGCGCGGCTTTCAAAAAATAATCTGGTTTTGGTTTTCGTAGAATTGGTATCAGTCCGTTGTTGGAATCCCCAGACGATGTTTGAGCCGAATCCACTGGGTGCGGAGCTTCCAGAATTTGCTAGATTCCATTGCGGCGATGCGCGCCTGGGCATCGGAAAGAGCACGATTCAATTGAGTCGGTTCTCCAATGAGAGACTGAGCCATTTGTATGGTTTTGCTAGCAACGAACTCCTGATGCCAGAAAATGAGCCGGAGGGCAATATGCTCAGCCTCCAGGATCTCCGGTTGCAACTTCGCTGAATGCTCAGAGTGGCCGGGCAGTTCCCCTGTGATCTCGTAGCTGAAGCTGAAGCGTTGGGTTTGGGCAAGGTGGAGCAATAAGCATAAGGTCGCTGTCGCATCAAGATAGGGATCGCGATTGAGCCAGTTCATCAATCCCTCGCGGCGCATCAGGAAACTGCTGGGGGCCAGCGGCGAGTGAAACTGCAGCAAGCGATCCAGATTGAAGGGCTGGAATCCTTGAACCGTTACCGTGTCATCCATAGGCTGGAGCATGCCGCTGTAGGCTACACCGCAGTCGGGATAGCGCTGGAGGAGCTGGCAGAGAATACCGACATGGTTGGGATGCAACACCGCCCCAGCATTGAGAACGCCAACATACTCCCCATGAGTTTTTGCTAGCCCCTGCCACAGCGCTGTGCTGGCCGAAGCATCGGCAGGAATCGTGAGGTGGGTGAGGGAGACATCTGCATCGTGCCATTCGGGACGCTCGGATTCCTGCTCGGTCTGCACAAGTAGCACAGACAGGTTGGGATAGGTCTGCTGGCTAAGGCTCTGGAGCGATCGCCCAATTGCCTCTGCACTGCAATGATTTCCAAGTAAAACCATCTGCACGGGCAGTTCTTCCTCAATCTGCAAATGCCCCGATGAGACAAAGTGCTTTTTGGTCAGCACGCTCTGGTGAAGGGGTTCAAGCGTTTTGAGCAGGATTTCGAGGGCGTAGTGTTCAACGAAGCGGTTATGCGCCTGTTGGGCAAGGGCGATCGCCGCTTCCGGGTGATTACGAATCCAGTCCATGTGCGCATCGATCTGTTGCGCTTGCACTTCAGCCGATGCATCCGCGTCGATATACAGTATGGAATCGCCAAAAGCATCGCGGATGAAGGGATGGTCGCCGCAGAGGGCGATCGCTCCCGATGCCACAATCTCAAAGATACGCATGGTCGGAATGGCCGCATCCCGATGCTCAGGGCGATGCAGGCATAGCCCAACCCCGCACTGGTGCAGGGTCTCTAAAACACTGGTGCCATCGAACGGTAAAGCGCCCCGATAGCTGGTTTTCAGGTATCCCCAACCCTTGGGATTGCCATACACCGCCATGTAGGGACGCGTGTCGAGCCGCTGAAACAAGCCCTGAAAGCGCTGTCCATCCCAGTTGGAGCCACAGTAGAAAAGCTTAGGATCTTCGAGATTGGGGGCACGGAATTCGGAGATTGGGGAGCTGGTGTAGAAGGGCGTGTGGAGAAAGGGCTTCGGTGTATTGCTAAGGAGACGGTGGAGCCAGCGGGCGATCGCTGGAGATGATACCAGATAGCCATCGTAGCTAAGTATATTGGCGATCGCCTCCTCCACACCCTCAAAGAAAATGGGCGGATTCCACATGCAGCCGTAGGTGGGAAATTCCGTTACCTTAGGCGCGTTGTTGTGGAGCGCTAGCACACAGTCTGGCTGCATTGCCCGGATTTCGCCAGGGCTACGGCATTCCACGGCGACCCAACCCAGCTTTGCGGCAGCCAGCCCCATCCGTCGGGCTAGCTCCGACTCAGCAAACCAGGTTTCATCGAAGGGGTTGTGCAATGCTAGCCGCATATCTCACCATCCTCATACTCATTGAACTGTTACAGCCCATGAAACCCAGCGCATACAGCAACTCGCCCAGGAAAGCGATGCTGCAACTTTTGCAGCGCCTCCCAATGCTCTGGTGTCTGGGGAAGTTTGCAAAGGACGATTTGCAGGGTATCGGCATCGGAGATATCCTGGGCGATCACCATGCCCCAATCCCATTCGTGCGTTTGGATGTGGTACTTCTGCGTATCGAGCATCCCTTGGACAGCAGCCATTTCTGCCCCATCGCCAAGGAGCAGCAGCGGAATCTTCCCCAACGCCGCCGCCGGATCCAGCAGTTGCAGGGTACGAATGGAGGATTGCAATAAGGCCGCTTCATTCTCTAATTGCGCTTCTGCAAAGGTCTCCAACCGTCGATTTAATGCGGCAATTTCCTTTGTTGTTCGGTCAATATCATCCAACCGATCCAGCCGCTGAAGAATCGTGTCGAGCTTTTCTAAAAACAAATCTTTGATGGCTTTGATACGATTCAACATTGGCTTGAAGATTCACGAAAATACGGTGAGATGTAATTAAATTGTTTTGTATTGTGGGGATTTTTTGAAATGCTCTGGACATGCATCAGAGAATAAAGACCATACCTAAACCTGTTTAAAGCCTAGGATAGTTGGCGTAATTGCTCTCGCAGTTTCGCTGTTTTGTCTAACAATGCATTAGAACGAGAGCTATTGGCAAAACGAGATGGTTTATTCACCGAGTTAAGCAAATTATCATACAGTTCCATATACTGCTGCTGAAGATATTGAACTCGCTGCTCTAACCAATCCTGATTCTGGTAAAGCGGTGCATCGTCTAAAGCGCGGAAACATTCCTGCAAACCCAGGTTTTGCTGTCGGCAAGATAGTCCTTGATTCGAACAGGAGGAAATCATCCGAGGAAAGTAGCAAACAGCCGCTTCGGAATCTTGTGCTAGCCGCAAAAACCAGTCATAGTCAGCCGAAATGCGATAGGTTTCGTCAAATAACCCCAGGCGTTCGAATAGGTGACGCCCGAAGAAGCTCGCCGCATGTTGAGGCCCCTCGGAATAGGAAAGGAGCGCTTCCTTCAGATGACTCACGGGGCGGGGGATACGCTGGATAGCACGACCACTTTTCCCCATCCGCATTTCCATTTGCCCATAGACAAACTCACATTTGGGCTGCTGAGAAATGAAATCGGCCAGCTCCTGAAACACATGGGAATCGACTAAGTAATCATCGGAGTTGAGGAAATATAAGAAATCTCCGGTGGCTTTACGAATGCCCTTATTCATTGCCGCGTAAATACCATCATCCGGCTCACTGACCACATAAGCCATCTTGTCTGAATAGGCATTTACGATATCGAGGGTGCGATCGCTCGACTTTCCATCAATAATCAAATACTCCACATCAGAATAGGTCTGATTCACGACACTTTGAATCGACTGTTCGATGTAGGCATCGGCATTTTTACAAACAGTAATAACCGAAATTTTCATGCGTTCGATCAGAAATGAAGAGAAGAGAAGAGTCAAACCAAATGGCACAAACAGTATTCATCTCACTAAAAGTCAGACTACCTGTAGAGTAGGCACCGCCCATCCAACCAAAATCTTCTGCCATTCAGGTTTTATGCGCTCCAATCGTATCATCAAAGATGTCGTGGAAGCTTGGACAGCAAGGCGCGATCGCAAACCCCACAAAGCTGTAGCCAAACCCACAATGCCACAAAGCTTCAACGCACTACGCTACATACCACACGAGACGGAAACTGCTCATCTGCATCCATCCGCGTCATCTGCGCTCCCTTCCTCCAATCCAGCCACTACGCATCGCCACCCAAACCCAGTCGCTTCCTCCACATCATCCAACTGGTGCGGATCCGCCAAAACTTGCTTGTTTCCATCGCAGAAATTCTGCCTTGCGATCGCCCCAACTCGGCCTCCAGATCCTCTACCTGCTGCTGGCTTTGACGCAACTTCATCCGATAGTCGAGATTGTCGCGCACCAACGCTTCATAGGAAAGCTGGGGATAAATAGCTCCAAAATTTTTCCCCAGGCTGACATCCAGCTCCACAGCACTCGAATCTTCCACCGGAGCTGGGTTAGCAGGAGAGGGATGCGTTGTCACCAACTCCTCAAACAGCTCCATGTAGTCCTTCGCTTGACGCACCAGGAGGTAGTTATCGAGCGTGCGCTGGCGTCCGTTCTGGCTGAGTTTTTGGCGTTGCGCCTCATTGAACACCAGCTTCAGAATGGCCGCAGCGAGTGCATCCAAATCACCGGGGGGAACCAATAGCCCCGTCTCCCCATCAATCACCGCATCGGGGATGCCCCCTGTGTCGAAAGCAACGACAGGAGTAGCACAGCTCATGGCCTCCAACATCACATTTGGCAGATTGTCCTCTTGCGACGGCAGTACCAGCAGATCCGCTGCAGAGTAGAGGCAGCTGAGAGTATCGTCATCCTCGATCATGCCGAAGGCTCGGACAGGAACGCTGAGGGTCTGCAACTCGTCGCTAGGCGGTGGCCCAAAACAGATGAGCTGCACCTTACCTGCTTCTGCCAAAGCACGAAACTGGGGATTGGCCTCACAGCGCTGGAGTGCCGCAAATAGTGCCCAGAACCCTTTGCGGATTTCGTTACTGTCATTCGCCCCGATAAGGATAGCGATCGCCCCCTCTGGTAGTCCCATCTTCTGCTTTGCCTCTGGCTTCGGCGTGGGGTGAAACACATCGGTTTCCAGGCCGTAGGGAATGACCTCTACCCGATGGTGGCGCAGGGGCGCACTTTTGCGAACACAGTCCGCTAGCCAGCGGCTGGGTGTGACGATGGTAAGCGGCAAATCAGCCCACAGATCGGCTTTATCCTGCAACACGCGTGCTGGTAAGTCGAGGGGATTTTCGAGCAGTTGGGGGCAGGCATGGCAATCGGTTTGGTAGCGATCGCACCCCGCCGGATAATGGCACCCGCCTGTGAAGGCCCAGCAATCATGGAGTGTCCAAACGATGGGCTTGTTTAGTTGCGCCAGCTTTCGCAGCGATGTTACCGATAGAAGGCGGCTGACCCAGTGCAGATTCACCACATCGGCGTCCAACACCGGAGTAAACTGCGTCACATCTACTCCTGGATAAGACAGGGTAAACAGCGTGTTGGACATCTCTGTCCGCCCCTGGTCAATGAAAACCTCTTGAATCGCTGCCAACCCAGCGCGGGCAACATACTGCTCTGCAAACACGTTTTGCACTTGGTGGATGGTGTCATTGGGCATTTGCTTGCGTCGTGCCGTGATGGAAACGGGCACATCTAGCGCTTGCAACCCCTTATAAAGCCGGAAGCTGGCTCGCGCCGCCCCTCCCGCAATATCGTTCGTACACACCATCGAAACTTTCATCATTACCGTTCCTGCTTCCCCTTCCCACACGGTTCGCCCTGGGGCGCTCACTAATCTCCAACAACTTTACACTGCTAGAGAGGGCTGTTCATTTGTAGCAGGGCTTTATCCCGAACTCAGGTTCAACCGTAAACATTGGCGGGCTTCACTAAATCAGCCTCGATCTTGGCAGCAGTCTTTTAAGAATCTATGCATAAGAAGCGCAAGACAAAACCATTTGGCTCTCGGCACATGGTTATTCTCCGCCAAGTTTCAGCGAATATCCCAACCGATAGCTTGACGTGGCAAAATCTAAGTAACTTCTCAGAAGCGATTTCTGAGTCATATTTTCACGTCGCATTGCAGGCATATTCCGATGACGGCAACCCTTTCTACGCTCCCCAGCCAATACAACCCCGCTGAAACTGAAGGCAAGTGGCAAAAATTTTGGGAAGAGCAGCAGGTCTTCAAAGCGGATCCCACGGCAGAGGGCGAGCCTTACTGCGTGGTCATTCCGCCACCCAATGTCACGGGCAGTCTCCACATGGGGCATGCTTTCGAAAATGCCCTGATCGACACCCTGGTGCGCTATCACCGCATGAAAGGGCGCAATACTCTATGGTTGCCCGGAACCGATCATGCCAGCATCGCCGTGCAAACTATCTTGGAACGAGAACTCCGTAGCCAGGGCAAAACCCGCCAAGATGTAGGGCGTGAAGCATTTTTGGAGCGGGCGTGGGAATGGAAGGAAGAATCGGGCAGTACCATCGTCAACCAACTGCGCCGACTGGGGGTTTCCGCCGACTGGAGCCGTGAGCGCTTCACCATGGACAAAGGGCTTTCTCGCGCAGTTCTCACAGCCTTCAACCAGCTTTACCAAGAAGGGCTGATCTATCGCGGCAACTATATGGTGAACTGGTGCCCAGCCAGCCAATCGGCGGTATCTGACCTAGAGGTGGAAAGCCGCGAAGTCGATGGCAACCTCTGGCATTTCCGCTATCCCCTCACTGATGGCTCGGGGTATATGGAAGTGGCAACAACGCGTCCTGAAACCATGTTGGGTGATACTGCCGTGGCGGTGAATCCCGACGACGATCGCTATAAAGATCTGGTAGGCAAAACTTTGATGCTGCCGATTATGCAGCGGGAAATTCCCATCATTGCCGATGAATATGTCGATGCCAGCTTTGGGACTGGGTGCGTGAAGGTTACCCCCGCCCATGACCCGAACGACTTCGAGATGGGCAAGCGCCACGACCTGCCCTTTATCAACATCCTCAATAAAGATGGCACGTTGAATGAGAACGTTGCACCCGAGTTCCAGGGACTCGATCGCTTCGATGCCCGCAAGAAGGTGGTCGAGCGTCTCGATTCCGATGGCTTCCTAGTGCGGGTCGAGGATTACAAACACACAGTGCCGTATAGCGATCGTGGCAAGGTACCCGTTGAACCTCTGATCTCGACCCAGTGGTTTGTCAAGATTCGTCCCCTCGCCGATAACGCCCTCGATTTTCTGGATAACCAGGACGAACCCATCTTTGTTCCCGAGCGTTGGACGAAAGTGTATCGTGATTGGCTCGTAAGTCTGCGCGACTGGTGCATTTCGCGCCAACTGTGGTGGGGGCATCAAATTCCGGCCTGGTATGCCGTAAGCGAAACAGGCGGGAGCATTAGCGATGACACGCCCTTCGTGGTTGCCAGCAGTGAAGAGGAAGCGCGACAGCAGCTCGTGGCGCAGTTCGGCGAATCCGTCGAGATTCAGCAAGACTCCGATGTGCTGGACACTTGGTTCTCCTCTGGACTATGGCCTTTTTCGACCATGGGTTGGCCCGACAACACTGCCGACCTTGCAGCCTACTACCCGACAACCACGCTGGTGACCGGGTTTGACATCATCTTCTTCTGGGTCGCACGGATGACGATGATGGCCGGGCACTTCACCGGAAAAATGCCCTTCCAATCGGTCTATATCCACGGTCTGGTTCGGGATGAGAATAATAAAAAGATGTCGAAGTCATCCAATAACGGCATCGACCCGCTCCTGCTGATCAATAAATATGGCACCGACGCCCTACGCTACACCTTGATTCGGGAGGTGGCTGGAGCGGGGCAAGACATTCGCCTAGCCTACAACCGCAAGACCGACGAGTCGGAGTCGGTGGAAGCATCTCGCAACTTCACTAACAAGCTGTGGAATGCCTCCCGCTTCGTGTTGATGAACTTGAATGGGAAGACCCCAGACCAACTGGGTAAACCTAACCTGCAAAACCTGGAACTGGCCGATCGCTGGATTCTCTCCCGCTACAACCAGGTTGTGCAGCAAACCCGCACCGACCTCGACAAATTTGGCCTGGGCGAAGCCGCCAAAGGTCTGTACGAGTTCATCTGGGGCGACTTCTGTGACTGGTATATCGAGCTGGTGAAGTCGCGGCTGCAACAAACGGATTCCCCCACCCGTGAAGTGGCCCAGCAAACCCTGGCCTATGTGCTGGAAGGTACCTTGCGGTTACTACACCCCTTTATGCCCCATATCACCGAAGAGTTGTGGCAAACGCTGACCCAGGCGAACCAAGAAAAGGTATTGGCGCTGCAAGCATACCCCGAATCCGAGGAATCGCTCATTAACGCCGATCTTGAGGAACAGTTCAAGCTCTTGATTGGCACCATTCGCACGGTGCGGAACCTACGTGCTGAAGCTGAAATCAAGCCATCGGCTCGAATTTGCACCATTCTCAAAAGCGATAGCTTGAAAGAGCGCCTCATCCTTTCGACGGGTCAGGATTACATCAAAGACCTGGCAAGGGTTGAGGATCTGACAATCGAGGAGCCCGAGGGCTCTGAGGCATCATCTAGCACCCAACAAGCGGTAATGGGAAGCATGATGAAGATTCTGGATGGGTTGCGCCCGTCGCGGTTGGCGAAGTATCGCAGACCCGTCGTAAGCTTAGGACTGATTTTCCTGACCGTCCTTTCAGTGAAGCTCACGATTTCGGTTGTGAACACCATCCATCGATTAGTCATTCTGACACCGTTTCTTCAACTGATTGGCGTTACCTATTTCCTCTGGTTCTCCGCTCGATTCCTCGTTTTTGCCGAGGGTCGGGACGAGTTGTCTGCCAAAATTGAGACCGTCACCGCACCAGCAACCGAGCGCTTGCAAGCATTGAAGCAAACACAAACCCCCGCCATTTCCGCAGTTGCCGCTCCACAACCGGAAGCGCCCCAACAGCTGTTTGTTGGCGTTGTTGGAACCGTACAAGTTCTAGTTCCATTGGAAGGCGTTGCTGATATTACGGCACTGCGGACAAAGATTGAGCGCGATTTGGGTAAAGTGGAGGGAGAAGTCCAATCTCTAACCAACCGCCTTGCTAACGAAGGGTTTGTCAAACGAGCCCCAGCGGATGTTGTAGAAGGTGCAAGAGCAGCATTAGAAGAAGCTCAAATCAAAGCCGAGATTCTGCGCGATCGCCAAAGAAATCTACAATAGATTGTTCGCTATCATGTTTAACAACAGGTTTCTTGTCTCAGGGTGACACGTTGATTTGGTGCAGGGTTCAGCCCTTCCTGCCAGATTTTCCATTCTTCGGTAGCGTTATCAGTGGCCAAATTTTCTCTTAGGAATTTCTTCGGAGAAAAAGCCATCAAATCTTCATATAAATATCCTTGCCATTCTGTTCCAGATGGAGGTAAACGAAGGATATACTTAGCAGTTTAGAGCGCATCCCAAGTTTGTTCTTGTTCAATGCTGTATTTAGCTCAAGTTGTTGGCAAAAATCCCGATGGTTTGGCGAAGCTGAAGCTACTCGCTATTGAAAAGGCTGTCTATACTTGGGTTCCTCTTACAGAAGATACCTACCTTATGACGAGCGAAGCGAATGCCTACGAAAATAATGTTTTCTTGAAAGTTCGTCTTGCTGCATCAAAGCAGGGTTCGAAAGAAGTTGAGTGGGTGGAAGAAGCAACAGATTGGATCCTCAAATTTTTGAACGAATATCTATCGATTGGGCTTTCTCCTGAACAGTTGCGCGATGAAGCAGAGCGAGCAGAGCAGTGGCGGCAATCCCTCACCCTGAGAAGCCAGGAGCTTGCCCGTCGGGATCTAGAAATCGAAGCGCGGCACGAACAAATGCAGCAGCTTGAGGAGAATATCCATCAAGAAAGAAAAAAGCTTGAGCGATGGGCCGATGAGCTAGAAAAACGAGAAATGCTCTTCAACCGCGACATCAAGAGCCCAACCAAGTAATATCAAATCCGGCTGAAGATCCCAAATGTCGTTTGCGCCCGCTAGTGCAGTGGGCGCAAACGACATTTGGGCTTTACGGCTATTTAACCGGATTTGATAGAACGCGGCTGCAAATCGCTATAGTAAGGCCTTGGTATCAGGGAATCCGTTCATTAACGCGATATCGTCGTGCTTGATCGCCCAAATATTCCTCCCTCATTTGCTGACAAACATCTAAATACGTTTCATTGGGATCGATAGTGGTTATTCCACTTTCAGCGATCGCTCGTCGATTTCTTTCGTCGTAGACCCGTTGCCACTGAGGGGTTCCCTGAGGGGTTGTGCGATCGCGATAGAACGATTCTCCACAATAGGGATCTCTCAGACGAAAGCCCCGTGCTTCCAGCCCATGCTCTCGACGGATCAGGTTTTCCCGTTCTACCGTGCGATGATGCCGTTCTCCGGGTTCTGTACCTTCTGACTGGTTGCGTTCTTGTAACCAGGCATGTCCACACAGTTCATGTCCCAGGGCTAACCACGGCTGAATATTTTCCAGCCTACCGCTAACCGTTGCCGCGCCATAAAGGCGGGGACTGTTAGGAGAGTTGACGCGAACGAATGTGTCTCCGGTTAATACCAATTCTACGAAAACCAAAACCAGATTATTTTTTGAAAGCCGCGCAGTGCGCGGCTTTCAAAAAATAATCTGTAGTGGGTTCTTAGCGAATTGGTATAAGGGGGTATCTGTGTCGTCAATCCGAACAGTCCAGGGGTTTGGAGAGTTAATAAAATCGCAAATGCAAGTTGATCCAGTAGGCGTTGAAGATTCTTCAGCTTGCGAGTCCGGTCCCCAAATGCCTGCTATACCACCAATGAGCGCCCCAAAAATACTGCCGGGAACTGCCCCCACACCCAGAAAATAGGCTCCAATTTCTGCCCCTCGGACAAAGCCCGATGAAATGCCTCTGCCCAGACGATTCCAGAAGCCGCGACTCTGGCAAAACTCAGGATTGCTCATTGAGACGTCTCCAGAGGTTGGGGCAACCACTGGACGACCCTCAGCAGAAAGGTGACGCAAGTATTGCTCGATCGTTTCTGCATTGGTTTGCACCAGCCCATTCCCATCGGGGTTGGGGATATTACGGGTGGGATGTTCGACCGCTAACCGCCGCATGAGTTGAGCCTCTGTCCCTGATGACAGATGCAGCGGTTGCGCAGCCATGACTTGGTGAGCAGCCCGATCGGCTTCTGCTTCTGCCATAGCACGCCCAGGCTGAATCTGTAATGCTCTTGTATCCGTTGTTCGATTGCCCTGTTGCACCACATGACTGAGTTCGTGAGCCAGGAGGGCTTGCCCAGCCTGAGTGGTGGGGTTGTATTGCCCCGACGCGAATACCAAATCGCGCCCCACGGTATACGCCAATGCATTGACCGCTCGCGCTGATTCTGCCGCCTGCGCATCGGTGTGGACGCGCACCTGACTAAAATCCTGCTGAAAGCGGGACTCCATCAAGTGGCGAGTGGTCGAAGAGAGCGATTCGCCGGATGAGTTGAGAACAGCGTCAACAATTTTGGGGACTTCCCCTACCTCAACCCCCTTCGCCGCTTGACGGTGCAAGGAGCTTTCTGTCCGATATTCCCTGTATAGTGCATCCCTCTGGGTGCGGCACTCACAAGCTGCGCACTGGTGGCGTTGAAACAATCCAGTGGGAATGGGTGTAAGCCCCAACTGGGATGAAGCAGGAAGAAACGATCGCTGACTCATAGTCGATAGGAAGGGGTTATGGAGAGGAAGAAGATGCTAAGAGTTCTGCTTCCAACCGTTGAAAAATAAGGTCGGGAATGATGCCGGTGAAGTATGCCCGGAAAAGGATGGCTCGCCCTACCCCTGGATGCCCCATAATGCGCCTCATCATGGCTACGAATGGACCGTAGGCAGATCCGGTAATTGCTCCGCCAGGGCTAGTTGCAGTCGGTGAACTTTCTAGGTTAATAAGTTCTGCCATACCTTCTTCAAATGGACGCCAGAGGTTGATATAGCGCGGCGTGCCGTAGCGTTCCACAAAGGCTTGCCGGGTGCGATCGCGCCCACCCAATAAGTGGACCGTTTCATGCCGTGCGACATCCTGTACCGAAGCTTGGCGCAAATCAGAACCGGGTGCGAGGTAGAACATATCGTTGGGTGGGAAGTAGAAACCGGGTTCGAGTCCGGCATGCGCTCTGGAAGCTACTAGGGCTGTGGCGCGGCGCTCCTGGTCAGTAATCCTGGCGTCAGCTGAGGCCGTAATTCCCTGCTCTGTCCATAAACTGCGTACACCCCGATCAATTTCTTCAATAGGTAGACCATAGCTCCCAGCGACCAGCCATTGCAGTTGAAAGCGCTTGATCGAATATTCGGCCAGGGTATTCAGCACTTTTGCCCGTCCCTGTAAACTGGGCGTTGTGCTACCCGGCGCAGTTGGCACGCCCCGACCTTCCGGATCCGTGACCGACTCGCGCACATTGGCAACCCCTAGAATTTGATTGAGATTAGCATTGAGGATGGCGAGTTCCTCCGGAGTAGGATCGCGTCCCAACACCCGCGTATCTCTCTCGGCATCAAAGGTAATGCCATACGCAGTAAAGAGCGATCGGATAAACTGGCTGGCTCTGACGTAGTCTTCATTTCGCGGACCAGTGCTAGATGTTGGTGAATTAGGGGCTGTAGCCAATCGATCTGCAGGAATCTGCGCCAGCTCCCAGGCTGACAGCCCAGAAAACGTTGTCGGATCCTGGCTAGTGCTCCTATCAGAGCCATCTCTGTTTAGCGCGGCATAAATCCCATACCCGATCGCCCCTGCGGCGGCTAGCCCACCCACTACGCCCAATGTAGGCCCGAGCCAATCCCAAACGTCTCGATGTAATACGGTGCCAGTCCGATGCCTGACTTGCACCGTTTTGCCATCTGTCACCTGTGTGGCGATCGCCCTTGCCTCTTGTTCAGCCGCATCGGTTGGCTGGCTAACGGCTAACGGTTGGGCTGGAAACGCATCGCTAGATTGTTGCTGAATGACATGGGTCAATTCGTGTGCTAGCAACCGCTGACCCGCGAGTGTTGCGGGAGCATAGTGGCCATTGGCAAAGACAATATGCTGCCCAAGGGTATAAGCCCGCGCACTCATCGCCTGCGCTGATTCTGAGGCGGGGGGGTTGGTGTGGACTCGCACCTGGCTAAAGTCATGATTGAAGCGAGACGCCATCAACAGGCGAGTATGGGCGTCCAGCGGTTGACTGGGAGATTGCAGACCTTGTCGAAAGGGAAGAGAATCGCGCAGCCGTGCACTTGACAGATCCCAAGCCTGGCCACGTTGCAGCAACGGTTGTGACACCACTGGAGAGGGTAGAGTCGTTGGAAATGGGCTGCGTTGGATGGTTTGAGACTGAGCCATAGCGTCTGTGCGATGAGGCCACCAGGATAGGGTTGCACTGTACTCCAGACTTAGCGACTGGCAAAGTGGGCAGCTAAGCCAATCCCTGTGGCTGCCAATCCCGCTCCTCCGACTGCTAGGAGCGCGATCGCCCAGTCCGGCAGTCCACTGTCTGCGCTGGAATTGAGGGCGATCGCAAAGTTAGCATAGGAATCGGCATTCTTCACGGCTACCTCCGCCGTGGGGCCGGGATATTCCGGACGACCGACATAAAACTCATTGCCAGACGATAGAATCAATCCCACCGTCGGACATCCCAGATGGGCATATTCATGAATCATCGTTCTGACCCAATTCTCACCGGATAGGAACGTCCCCCCGGCAACCGATCCTTCATAGTTGCCACAAAACATCGAAATCAAAGGACTCATGGCGTGGCAGTTAATGGAAGTGGCGCGGCGTTGCCCCCCTTGCGTCTGACAGGTTGCATCCCCGATACCCCGACACCAAAATTGCACCTCTTCACTATCCATCGTATTGAGCATGTTCTGGTACTGGGTACGAATGATGGCAAGGTTAGCGGAATCATCCGGGTTCACCCGAAAGTGAGCTTGGAGCTGTGCCTGTACGGATTGCGGTCTCGATAATGCATTGAGGGCATTACTGATAATCGGTCGAGCTGTGGTTCGCAGTTCCGTGAGTTCCCTCAGCATGGCGGGTGTGCAGCAGGACGGTGTGGGCCTATCGAGAGAATCTCGTCTACTGGCATCGCAAGGAGTTTCTGCGGTTTGGGCCGTTGTCGGCTGGGTAGACGGGGCACCCGATGAGGCAGGTGCAACCTGGCGCATGACTCGCGGCTGGACTGGCAAGGACTGAGTGATGGGTGCATGTCTAGAACGACTCTCGGCTGCAATGGTTTGCTCAGATGGACTAGACAGAGCTTGCGCGATCGCCTCGGCAGCTTGCTCATCGCGATCGCCCTCCTGGCTCAACCGCAGATCGTGGTGAGGGCTGTGAGCTGTATTTTGCTGAACCACATGTGCCAATTCATGAGCCAGCAAACGTTTGCCCGCGATCGCCCGTGGCGCATATTGTCCAGCACCGAATACAATCGCTTGCCCCACGGTGTAGGCCGTGGCGTTGACAGATCGAGCGGAGGCCGCAGCTTTAGCATCGGTATGCACCCGCACCTGACTAAAATCATGGTCAAAGTGGGATTCCATCGTGGAACGCGTGGTTGAATCCAGCGGTCGTCCGCAAGTCTTGAGCACCTCATAGACAATCGGTGGAATCTCAGCTAGATCTCTCCGGGAATTCGCACGACGTTGCAGGGGCCGTTGCTGACACGCGCTGCACTGCCCCCCGGCAATTGTCCGTTTCCCGCAAGCACACTTACGCTGCAAGACGCTGGAGCGATCGCGATTGAGCGCTTGAGACGAGTTGAGTTGGGTGGGCGATCGCACATCCATCAGTTCATCCCCCCTTAGTGCCGTCAAATGTTTTGCGAACCGCTGCAGGTAAGCGATTGTAAATTCACGAAACACCCCTCTGCTGTACTCATCCCTTAGGGCTGCTGAGCAGCCTGAAAAACCCGCAAGGCGCGTCGAGAGTTGGCTCTTCGCCTCGCGAACACGGCTTGAACCGCTGGATCGCTCTGGGGTAGCAAATTGCCTGCCGCATCTAGCACTGACCCTGGCACCTCAAAGCGGTAAACGACAATGTCACTCGCATCGTTCAATGAGACGCCAGCCCTTGTAATAACGTTGTAAACAGTTCGGTATTGACGCTTGGTCTGAAGTTCGGTCACTAGATAATCAACTTGAGCATCCATATTAAACAGAATGGCTGTACCCTGCTGTCGCCCTGCAAAAGTATGTTGAAACAGCCCCTCACGCCGATCTGCAGACGTCCATTGAGCAAGCCCAATCCCAGGTGCTCTAGGGCCTTCTTGTCCCGCAGCATCCCGATTCATGATTTGTTCTGGGGTAAAGTCAGTGATTCGTCCGGCTCGGTTTGACGCTCGCATTGGAGTGCGGATGTCGCTGCCCTGAACCCGATTAGGCAATACGCCTGACTCCGACCACAAATTTCCGACTAATCCTGCCGCTCCATTTTCAGGAAAATTGTAGGTATTGACTAGAAGCTGCATAACATGCAGCATTCGTTGATTGGGAGCAACCTGCGCCCAGTTGATGATGGGACCTCTTGCCGTAACCTGCTGTACGAGTTGTTGCACGCGAGGATCGGCTCGGGTGACATCTGGATCAACACATAGCAGGGGGTCTTCTCTACTCTCGTCTGAGACAAGATGCAAAAGTGCCCGCCCACAGAAGATGGAACCTGCAACAATCTGTGCATTTTGATCAGCATTCTCAGTCAACGGTTCAAAGCCCACACTTCCATGACTTTGCCACATCTCTATGAGTTGCCATTCCCGCTCGGTCAAGGGTCCAGCAAACTGATTTGCTGCGGCTGTTTCAGCGGGCTGTTCTTTGCGTTGCAGTGTAGGCATATGGTTCTGCCATGAAGCGTTACGTGATGCTTGCCCTTGTTGAACGACATGGGTAAGTTCATGGGCTAACAGTTGCTGTCCTGGAACCGTCTCTGGTTGATAGTATCCTTGCCTAAACACAATATTGTGATCGACGGTGTAGGCAAGGGCATCAATAGCTTGGGCTGATTGATTGGCCAGATCATCCGTATGAACTCGAACGCGACTGAAGTCGTAGCCAGGAACCAACAAAGACTCGACGCTAGGGGAGATTTCGACAGATTGCCCAATACGCTCAGCCGTGCGATCGGCTTCTTGTTCAGAGGCATGATTGGCGGCACCGATGGCTAATTTAGCCTGAGCGCTAGGTGTTTGTTGAGTGTGCGCATGGACTCGGCTGAAGTCTTGATTGAAGCGGGATTCCATCGAGGTGCGCGTTTTGCGATCCAGAGGCCGCCCGGATGTATTCAGTGCTTTATGGACGATCGGCGGCACGTCAGGCATCCCTTCTCGATGGCGAGTACGATGTTGCAGGTGTTTCTTTTGGCATTCGCTACATTGCCCCCCGGCAATTGTCCGTTGCCCGCAGGCACATTTACGTTGCAAGATGCCGGAGCGATCGCGATTGAACGCTTGAGACGAGTTGAGTTGGGTGGGCGATTTCAAACTCATAGCTGATCCCTGCACCGGCATGGACAGAACTTATACTTTGGGAATAGGTAACTTACTAATTGGTTCTTGCATATAAGCTCACCAAGACTTGCAAGAGAATATCAGGCCTTACGCAGTTTGATAATTTTTGGGGCGCAATGCGCCCCAAAAATTATCGAATTTCTTTGTTTTTTCGTAGCAAATGCATCAGTCCTAAGTATAGGACTTAACTTTCTAGGAGCTTGGAAGTGTTGGAAAAGTTCTGATTTGCGTGCAGTAATCTTGGCCTCGAGTACGGAGCACTTCCGCTGCTGCTCTATCCCTAAACATTTGTTTGAATTGTGCCCATGCTTGCAATCCACATGAACCTAAGACGTTGTTAGCAGCACTGAAATTACCCTGAAAATAGGCTTGCCGCAAAGCTTCCTCTCCAATTACTTCAACCAGTTGTTCGATGCCCTCGACTCTTGAGCCATATCCACTTAAAGCAGCAACCCCAATGTCATTGGCAATCTGTATTGTGAAATACTCAGTAGCTCCTTCATTGGCAAAGTTACGAAGCTGTAAAGAGAAATTAGGATGGGCGTATGCATGGAGTCCTTCATGGATCAGAATAGTAGCGTTCGGGTGATCAGTCGCATAATAAATAATGGGTCTTTCCCGAGTAGCATGTTCGAGTCGCTGACCATTAGAACACATTGGCTCATCTTGGGCAGAGGGAATTCTGTCTGGTGGTTCAGGTCCATGATCAGTCCAACCAATTGTGAGCCTTTGTTCAATATCACTACTTTGACGACGACATCTAATCAACATCAGCAATTGGGCTCGGGTAACAGGGCGAATGCGGGCATTGTTCAGTGTTCCACTGCTTCCAGCAAGGTAATCTCCAAATCGCTGACGAATTAATGTATCAGCTTCATTAATCCCTACTCGGGTGCCAGCTCTTTCACCACGACTATCAGTCGCTACACCTACGATTGCTCCGATAGCTGCCCCAATGCCTAAGCCAACTAAAGCTCCTCCAGCAACCAATCCTAACCCCCCAAACAGTGCTGCCTCATTTCTTAACGTTCCACTTGCCGCTAGCCCGATTGCTGTTCCCAGTCCAGTAAGACCTCCCACAGCCGCCCCCCAAGCAAGACCTGTGACAGCTCCTCTTGCTGCTCCAGAGGTTGCGGCATATTCAATTAGCTCTTGAAGCAAGCGATCAAGTTGCTCAAATTGTGGCTGACCTGTGCTGTGGTGCCGACGAGTCCCGCCTACATAGATCGAAAGCTGAGGAATCCTTTCCTGGGCAGATTGGGATTCAGGTTGCTGGTTTCGTGGATCATCAATATCTACGCTGTAAAAGCGGACTGTGACAGACGGTCGAGCCGTGTGAAGTCTGCGGCAGATTTCGTCAAGATCATCTTGCAGCATTTGGCAGGGAATACACCAAGGTGCACCATACTCAACAATGGTTACGGTGTATGGCTCAAGAAGGGTTGGAATTTCTTCACCAGAAACTACTTGTATACAAGAACTTGACAGCGTTCTTGTTGAAGTTTGATCGCTGACAGTCGGCGAGGTTCTCGTCTGGCGCTGAATGCCCTTCACCTGACTGGATGTAGGAACCACTAATTGATGATGTCCGTATTCTGAAATCGACTGAGCAAATCGATCAGCCTGTGTCTCCTGAGATAAATCTTGATTAACTTTGAGTGAATCTTCAAAACTCAGTGGATTATTGCGTTGCTGAAGCACATGAGTGAGTTCGTGCGCGAGTAATTTTCGCCCTATCTCAGTGTTGGGGGTATAGTGTCCGGCTGCAAACACCACATTTTGCCCAGATGTATAAGCCAGTGCATTTAGGAACTGGGCAGATGCAGCAGCTTTGGCATTTGTGTGGACTTGAACCTGACTAAAGTCATGTCCAAAGTGCGACTCCATGAACAGACGAGTGTCAGGTTCAAGAGATTGCCCAGGAGAGTCGATAACTTCTTGCACGATCGTTGGGACTTCAGATGCATGCTCAGAAAGAGCTGCACGACGATGCAGTCGTTTTTTCTGACATTCGCTGCATTGCCCCCCGGCAATTGTCCGTTGCCCGCAGGCACATTTACGTTGCAAGATGCCGGAGCGATCGCGATTGAACGCTTGAGAAAACTTCATTTGGGTGGGCGATCGCCTGCTCATTCAATTCGTTCTCCATCGGTGTGGATGTTGAGATGGCCAAAAACCAAGTTGTGGATTTCATTCGTTTTCGCGAATGTCAATCACCTTGCCAATACAGGGTGCGATTAAGCTTTGACCTTTGGATGGCATGAGCTTGTAAGCAATTCCTCGCACTCGCACAGGTTTACGATCAAACAGCTGAATCTCCTTTGAGGAACGTTGAGAGTTGGGTGAGTCTAACGGCTCTAAATACACGCGTGTGCCATCATCCAGTTGAATAACGGCTCGATCCTTAGGCAATGCTTTGCGCCCTACACCTTTTGTTGGTCTGGCTAACGCCGTGTAACGACCGATCGCCACAACCTGCTGACCATGGAATCGGCTCAAATCCTCTTGCGTTCTGACGAAGGGAATGCTGGAATTCATGGGTCATTCCTCTGGCTCAACGACAAAGGTGCTGTATTTCGTTCCGTGGGTATCTGTCGCTCCCTGAAACTCATGGAACGATTGCCCTTTTGATTCAGGACCATACATGAAGAAAATCCAATTGGTGGTTGCCCAGCCAGCCGCATTCTCAAGCGTGATGTAGTCATGTCCACTGCTGAGAACGGCAGCGGCATAGTGGAAGTTCCAGGTATCATCTTCATGACCTGGAACAAATTCAAAACCCGGCATGTCCGTCTCGGTGCTGACGGTCAATCCCTGCCCTACTTCTGGCACTGCATACTTGTTGATGCCGTATTTGCGATCGAAGGCATCTTGCTCACTGGGTGAAAGGCTCGCATACGCTGCATAAGCTTCGGCACGAGTGAGATCAGCACCAAACTCTTTCTTGAATAATTCTTCTGACCACTCTTCTGGTGTTGTGGGGCTGCCGCCATGATACGTCCGTGGCGTTAGGCGCGTTTCCCCTGATCCATCCGGTTGCCGAATGACTGCCGTATCCCGTTTTCGCTTCTTCCCACTCAGTCTCTCCTGGATTGCTGAGCCTGCATAAGCCCCGCCAATGCCTCCAGCAATGGCTCCGATGATGCCTCCCAAAATACCACCTAGCAGTCGATTGGATTTGCCGCCTGCGAGGTAGCCCAGCCCGACACCAGCCCCCCCTCCTGCCAAAATTCCTCCTGCAATGCCTAACCCAGCTCCTAGGTTGCTGTTGGTGGCGGGTTCACTACCCATTACCTGACGACAAGCAGTTCCACAATCAGATGCCAAGTTTAAGGTACCTCCCCCCGATTTAATCGGTTCAATTTCCTGGAGAATCATGCTTTGTCCCGATGCGGGTGCCTGACCAGAGATAGCTTGACCACCGGACTTGAGCTGGAGCTGAACCAGCGAGTCTTGAGCCGAGAGAACCTCGTTAGATTCCGAAATTTTCTCAGGCGTAGTCCAGGCTCGTTTGCTTAAGCCCTCTCCCCAGCCGTTGTCTTCTGCCACCATCTGGCCATCATCAGCAACTCGCAGCTCTGTTCCCTCTGGATGCTCCCAACCTAACGATTGATCTGTACTTTGATCATCGGCAGTATACGCAGTGAACCGCTGGATCGTTGAACGGTCAGTAAGTCCCCGCCTTTGTTGAGCGACATGGGCGATTTCATGTGCCAGCAATCGTTTCCCGAGGCTATTTTTTGGAGCGTATTGTCCTGGGGCAAAAACTATATGGTTGCCCAATGTGTAGGCGAGTGCACCGATTGCTTGGGCGGACTCCGCAGCGCGCTGATCAGTATGCACCCGTACTCGGCTCAGGTCAAAGCCATGTTCCTCTGCAGTACCTTGACGGTGTGGATTTCGTTGCGAGCTAGGAGCCTGTAGAACCAAATTCGCGAAGCGATCGGCTTTTTGCTCATGCACATCATCCGGTGGGTTCAGGCTTAATTGTTTGGGAGCGCTATTGGATGAATGATCATGCACTTGCAGTCCACTAAAGTCTTGGGCAAAGTGTGGCTCTATGGCAGTGCGCGCCTCAGGCTCGATTACCTGTCCGGAGCTGTTCAAGACATCGTGGACAATGGCAGGAACGGCCTCTCGCGTAGATTGACGAGTTGATTGCTGTTGCTGTGGACGACGATTTTTCTGACACTGAGTACACTTGCTACCCGAAATCGTATGCTGCCCGCAGGTTGCACACTTCCGCTGTAGGATTCCTCCCTGGGAAAGGGGATGGGTCGTAGAGGTTTGTTGCAGGGTAGGGGTTGCGGTTTGACGGGTCATGCTCCGATTCCCCCATAGATCGATCGCGCAATTTGCTGTCCCATCTGGCTGGGTGAAGTGTCAGGACTGAAAGCCATCGCTCCTGCGCTCAGGTGAGGAACAGCAAGGTTGGTTTGAAGTTGGTTAGACAATCCATTTTCAGTTACAAGGCGGGTCAATTCTGTTTCCATAGCTGCCTGTAGGAGCGGACGCTGGGCATGGGGAATTGAAATGCCGTCAAGGATGAGGCGATCGATGTGGATGTGGACATTGGTAGGAGATGTCATGACTTGGCTCCAGTGGGAGATTGCCAGCGAAAATCGGCTTCATTAATGGGGCGATCGAGCTTGCGGAATTCCGAGCGAGCCGCCTGCAACACCACAGGCATGGTGACTGGAGTGCCTTGTTGGGCCGCCAGAAAGGCAGCGTTCAGGGTGATGTTGTGAATGCTACCTCCTGTCAGGCTCAAGCGTGCCAGACGGGTAAAGTCCAGCCCATCGGTTGGGGTCTCGGGCGGAAAGGCACGCTGCCAGATTTTCTGGCGTTCGCTGGGGTCGGGAAAGGGGAACTTCATGATGAAGCGTAGGCGGCGAACAAAGGCATGGTCCAGGGCATTTCGCAGGTTGGTGGTGAGGATGGCGAGTCCTTGATAGGCCTCCATGCGCTGGAGGAGATAGTTGATTTCGATGTTGGCGTAGCGATCGTGGGAATCCTTCACTTCACTCCGTTTGCCAAACAGCGCATCGGCTTCATCGAAGAGTAGAATCACGCTGCCCGACTCAGCCGCATCGAATACCCGTCGCAGGTTTTTCTCGGTTTCTCCTATATATTTGCTAACCACCTGGGACAGATCGATGCGGTAAAGGCTCAGGCCCAGGTCATTGGCCAGCACTTCGGCTGCCATCGTTTTACCGGTGCCGCTTTCCCCAGAAAACAGGGCACTGATGCCCATGCCTCGGTTCATTCGGTTCTGGAATCCCCAATCTTGGTAAACTTTGCTGCGCTGGCGCACCTGGTCGGCAATCTGGTGTAAGAGGGTCGTTTCTTCTGAGGGCAGCACGATGTCATCCCAGGTGGCTTTGGGTTCCAGGCGTTGTGCTAGCACATCCAGTTGAGGACGGGCACTGGCCAGACAGGCCGACCAGAGTTGGTCATGCAGGCTGGTATCAGGATCGGGTGGTTTGGCCAGAGCAGTGCGGGCAATGTGCTGGATGGTGGTCAGATTAAGATCAAATTGGCTAGCGAGTTGAATGGGGCTGTCGCCAGCCCGATCGCCCAGGGCCGCTTGCCAGAGCTGGCGTTGTTCCAGGGGAATCGGTTTAGTGATATCGAGCAGAATGGTAGACCGTCCTAGATGGGGGCGAATTGTGCGGCTGCTGAGAAAGAGCAGCCCCTTAAATCGGGACAAAAGCCGATACAGGGGAGACACCTGTCCTTCCGTTGGCGGCGGACTTTCAATATCGTGGGCATCCAGATAGAGGGCGATCGGCAATAGCAAACTTTCTCGCTGCCACAAGCGTGCGAAGGTTTCCAGTTCCGTGGCTTGGGTGGGCAGCAGTTCTACCGGCAAGCGGTACAGGAAGAGTCCCAGGCGATGGGTAGCTTGTTGGGCAACCAGTTGTTTACTCGAGGAGTCCGTTCCTAGCAATTGAATAATGGGTGGGCGGGATTGTCGCAACGGTTGTTGCAAGTATTGAATAATCCCCGTAACGGCTTCTTGGTGCGATCGGGGTAGGGATCCTTCCGGCTCTGCCACATCTAACGGCACAAGCAAGGAGGGCAGCCGCTCGTCCAGATGATTCAGTCCCTTGATATAATTGACAATCCGTTCATCTGCCCGCAGCGCACTGGTGATCAATGGTTGAGCACCGGGCTGGTTAATTTCAAGCAACGGCCAGTAACGCAGGGGATGTTCCGGCGACAACACATCCCAGGCGGGGTTCTCGAACAGCGCCATCGCCAGGGCAAAGGTGGGATAGGACTGGTTGGGGTTATCCTGTACTTGGGCACAGAGGCGAGCAATGCGTGTGTCCAGTTCCATTGCAGCACAGAGTAAGAGAACCTGCTGTTCGAATGGAGATAAACCAAACCGCTGACTGATCTGGACTAAGGCAGGAGGGGGTTCCATGGCTTCTGCTTTGGTCATCGCCGCTGCCGCCCGATCGATTTCCGCATCACTCACTCGTTTAGGTTGCGGTGCAAGGGCTTCGGGTTGCTGACTCCCACTGTGACATAGCAGAGGGGTATTCAACCGCTCCCACCAAGTTCGAGATGGCGCTGTTTCAGGGGCGGACGAGCCAGCATTAATCTGGCGCTGCAGGCGAAGCCGCAACCATGCCAAGGCCGCCGACAGATAGGCTTCATTCTGATTCTGCCAGTGCTCCAGATCGTTCATGGAATGATGAAATCCTGCTCAGGAAGGAGGGCTAGGGGGGGAACCAACGGTCGGGGAGTATAGTCGATAACAAGACTGTCGACTCCATCGATCCGCAACCGAGGGCGGATTTGATAGGTGCCAGCCGGAACGTCACCCAGTTCAACATTTACAGTGGTCGTAGTTCTGGGTGTCGTCATGGAGGTAGAGAAATCGGGTTGCGCGGTCAATTCTCGACCGCTCACAGGTAACAGGCCTTCCCGCTCACTCAGCACCAGAGAAACCCTTTGCCCTTCCGCAATAGGCAAACGGCAGGTGAGGGTCAAGACGACGTTATTGGGTTTGGTGGGGTTAGAGTTGTCGCGCAGCGGTGGCGCGATCGCCACAATTTCTGGTGCTAGAGGCAGGGGCAAACCATTGGTGGTGCGGGTGGGCTGTCCGGTGCTCTGGATCTGCACCGTCACCGTGTAGAAACCGGCCAGCCATTGTTCCGGGGCAGTATTTGGGATGATCAGTTGGATTTCCGTCGCCGAGCGCGCAGTGGGGGCGATCGCGATCGGTGATGGCAGCAAGGGATGGTTAAACAGAACCGTGACCGTATCTCCCTCCAGCTTGACCCCAGACAAGGTGAGGGCATCGCCCAACGACGCGGCCAGCTTCTTCAGTAACGCGGCTTGACTGGGCGGCAACGCGGCTCGTTCGGTTTCAATGTCTGTAAAAGCCAACGCCACCAGCGCGGGATAAGGCGGGGTCATGTCTGCCTGAGCCGTTACGCCCGTATCTTCATCTCCTCGACGCATCACTGGCAGCGGGGCAGTAGCGGCTCGTTGGCTTTCGATCAAAACCACCCGCACCTCATACGCGGCCGAAATCCGGTAATGGGTTTGAAAAGTTGTCCACAGTTTGGATAATTCATCCAGGGTCAGGGGTTGAGCAGTGATTCGCACGCGTTCAATCTGATGATGGAGGTCATGTTCGCCACCAGCTGTAGCGGTTTCGATGGTGTCAGAATGCAAAATGGCATGATCATGCAAGACACTCATGGCTTCCCCCAGGAGACGATGGCTAGTGGGTTCGGGGAAATCGTCATCCTCAGCGTAGGCCGTCAGGAGGTAGTAGAGATTGAGAGCCAGGGGGGAATGTCCGGTTTCCCCAGCTTTGACCGACGGCATGTCGAGATTGCGCCAATCGGCATTCATCTGAGTCTGATAGAGAAACACATTCACTTGGTTGCCATTGCTGCCAGCCGGATCACGCGCTTTGTCCGGTGGCTTCGTCGTCACGGTGACACTGCCAGACCCGTTTGCATCAAATCGTTGTTGCAGCAGAAATCGCAGGGTACGGGTAACAGCAGCGATCGCCAGAGAATTGCTCATGATCCACCGCCTTGTTGTCGCAAATAGTCCTCCAGGCTCATGACAGAGGAAGGCTGGCGGGGCTTGGCAGAGGGAGCGTTTCTGGACGGGGTGGCTCGGACTTCAATCCGTCCGATCGTCACCTGAATCGTCGGCGCAGGCGGAGGCGCTTCAATGGGAGGTTCAGAGGGGGGCGCAGGACGAATTTGAGGGGTCACTGGCGTAGAGATCACAGTCGTCGCGGCTGGAACGAATGGGGTAGGAAGCTCTGTCTCAGTCATCTTTTTTGATGAAGCAGACGGCGGTTGATGGGATACGGGGGTAGCTTCGGGGATAGACGGGGGGGCGATCGCCGTTTCGCTGGCCTGAAGCTCCGTATTTGCGGTCATCCTTGCAGAGGCGGCAGTGGGTTCTGTCTCAAAAATCCGTTCTACAACGGTATGTTCTGTAAGGACGGGGTGAATAACGGGTTGCAGCGAACCTTGGAGCGAGTTTGTCGGCAACGATGGGGGAATGATTTCGCGTTGAATGATGGGTAGGCGTGGATCAGGTTGCGATCGTCCTTTTCTGGACGCATCATCCACCAAAGGGGGGGGCTCAGCAGCCATCCCTGTCGGGGTCTCTATCCGTGCAGGAGTCGGGGGAGACAGATCCTGAATAGAAGGTGGTGTTGGTGAAACGGAATCCGGATTCATTCGGGTGGGTACGGGCGGTTGGCTAACGGTGGGTTGCGCTGGAATTCTCGGCTGTGCAGGAGATGGCACGGAGCGATCGGGTTCTACCAGTGATACTTCCAGGTCTAGATCCGCGTCTCCCGGCCAGCCAATTTCACCCATTCCCTGAATCGGTTCGAACAGGGATTGCAACCGAGGCTGAATCGTCTCGCTCTGGTTGGCAGTCCTGGCGATCAGATTGCTGAGATAGTCACTCATCGGCCGATCATCTCCAAATACAACTGCCGTCGATAGGGATGCATCGCGAGAATATCCGCTTCTCTCCAGCCATAGGTTGAGGCCAGAACATGAACCTCTCGGAGCAAACGCATTGCCCAGGCATGAATTTCGCTCCAGAAAAAGGACACGATATCAAAGAGCGATCGCCACTGATGCCCACACCCAGGACAGGTTAAGTTGAACTGCACCTCTGCTTGGGGATCGGCGATCGCCATCTGGGCTGTCACCGCGTTCATCACATCCGGGGGGAGGGGGGCGATTGCCTGGGCATCCCCCCGATACGACACGGAGAGCAAACAGCGCTCTAATAAGGTCTGGTGGGAGCCTGGAGAGAGATTTTCCGTAGCGGCTTGCGGCACAGACGCTGCTTCAGACATGGGTGCAGCGCAGGCCGCCAGATCCAGGCTGTTGGGTAAACGAAACTGCACATCATAGTCGGCCACCTGTAACGACAAGGTCGTTGGAGTCGGCGACGGTGCAGTCACCCGGAGATCAGCAACGCTTAGCATCAGTTCCAGGCGATCGCCACAGGCCGGGCAGGTTGCCAGACTCTGGATTCCTTGGCCAAACGTCCACTCGCGCAAGGTCAGCAGTAGCCCATCCCGTTGACCAATACTCAGTTCTGCCAGGGTTCGCCAGGCCATCTCTGGACAGGCACTGGCCAGTAGCAAGAGGGCACGCTGAACAGGCGACTGAGCCAATCCCTGCTCCCAGACGCGAAGCAACTCCGCTGCTGACAATGCACGCATAGTTATGCCTCACTACGCATCGTTATGCCTTAATTTAATGGGCGATCGCTTAAAAGCTAGATTCCTTCGGTTCTTTCACTTCTTCATCTCGCTCCCATCCCTCAATCTCCAGCTTCATATTTTCAATGGCAACCGCATTGGCATTCGCATCCAGATCAGGCAGTGCCTGATACTCTGAAACCCAGCAACGATAGAGTTTATAAGAGAGCGCCTTTTGCCCAGCCTCATTGAAAACATCAATGATGATATCTTTGCGGAATTTCTCTAGCGACATTTCCTGCGTCCGTTGCTCCGAAGGAGCCTGGGCATTCTTGTAATTCCAAACCCGATTGGCCCAATTCTCAAACTCCGGGTCGTGGGTTACCCCTCGCTCCAAGGTGACCGCCTCATACTCCGTTCGTCCCGGTGATTTGCGAGAGGTGCTGGGATCCCCGCCTTCCCGATGCTTGACCACCTCCGTAGTCCGCTTGAGCGCTCCCACTTTGCTGACCCCAGCAACATACTTGCCATCCCACTTGACCCGAAACTTGAAGTTCTTGTAGGGATCAAACCGCTGGGGATTAACTGTAAATTCCATGATGCTTCTCCTTAAGTCGCGATTTGACCAGCCATTTGTTGCAGTTTAATAATCACAAATTCGGCGGGTTTCAGGGGCGCAAACCCGACCACAATGTTGACAATGCCCAGGTTGATATCATTCTGCGTTGTGGTTTCACTGCTGCATTTGACGAAATAGGCATCCTGCGGAGTTTGTCCCTGAAACGCCCCCTGGCGATACAAGTTGTTCATAAATGCTCCGACATTCAAGCGAATCTGTGCCCACAGCGGCTCGTCATTGGGCTCAAAGACCACCCACTGAGTGCCCCGGTATAGGCTCTCCTCGATATAGAGTGCCAATCGCCGCACAGGAATATATTTCCACTCGGAGGCGAGGCGATCGTCCCCTTGGAGAGTTCTGGATCCCCAGGCCACACGCCCAGCCGCCGGAAGCACCCGCAAACAGTTAATCCCCAATGGATTTAGCTCACCATTTTCGTCATCGGTGAGCGAAACGCTCAACTGAGGTACGCCCACCAGGGTGGCATCCAGTCCAGCGGGGGCTTTCCAGACGCCTCGCTGGGTATCCGTTCGTGAGAAAATTCCTGCCATTACCCCGCACGCAGCAAAGCTTTCCAGTTGGTTATCTCGTAAGGGATTGGGCTGCATCAACCGAGGAAAAAAGACGGCAGCATGATTACTGCGTGTGGGTAGCCCACTCACCCAGGTTTTGATGGTAGTTTTCGTACTATCGGGGGGCGAATCAATGATGAGAAACGCACGATGCTCTTCGCAAAATTGAGCGGCCTTTCCAATCAGGTCTGTATCCACACCATCGCTCTTGTACGGCGGAATGCACAGCAAGTTGAACAGCTCCGCCTTTAAGAGGGCATATAGCCCTTTCTTATCTGCAACTGCTCCAGTAGGGGTAAAGTTTGCCGTTTGGGTTAAGCCCAAACCATCAGATGCTTGATTACCGGTGTCAACCTTAGACGAATGGGTGTCAGCCCAGGGATTGTCTCCCGGTGAGAGTGCCGGACTGGCCGTGGGTCGGGTCGTTCCAGGGAACATGTCCGTTGCTCGCACTAATTGAGAGCGTTGTTTCAGAACGTTGTCCACTCGGCGAGAACTTTCTTTGACCGTAAGATTGCGAAACTGCTCCGTTATCCCCCCAGATGCCATATCTCGCACGGTGAGATTAAACAGATCCGCCTGAGTCACCCCTGGCCCAAACTGTTTTGCCACATCGTCACCAGGCACATCATGATCGATGCGAGCACGTAGTTCGTTGCCCCAGGAACCTTCAGAAGCGGCCTCTAAATTCAAGCCCCCTACGCTCAGACTCGCTTTAGCCAGTGAGGCTGGAAGGGGAGGGGTCGCCGTTGGATCGCCTGGATCGGAGTTGTACAAGCGCACAATTAGCGCCTGACTCCCCCCATTCAAGTAAAAATCGCGGACAGCGTAACCCAAGGTACTTTCCAGCCATAAACCACCAAAAATACGTTCAAAGTCACCGTAGTTATTGACCACAACGGGCTCATCGGTGGGCCCCCGCAGGGCACGACCAATAAACGCGGTAATAGATGTCGCTACCCCTGTAATTGTGCGTACACCACTAGGAATTTCCTCAATGTACACACCTGGATAGGTCGTTGTCGTAGGCATAGTAGGTCCTCTGTTACTTAAATGTTGACAGATGAAGATAGACCTGGAAGAGGATGGATTGACTAAATGAGATAGAGGGCGATCGCCTCAAACCTGCGTAAGCCCAATCAAAATTCATGTATCGTTAATAGCACCAATAGTATTGATACTACGGTCACCTTTCAGGATCGCAAGACACCGCAGACATCCTAGTTCTTACACTGATTGGGCTAAAGCTCAAGTCGCTAGTTATCCCTCAAACTCATTGCCGACAATTCCTTTTGTTGCCAGCAAACCCTTATCCCCAATTATCAAAACAGAGTTACGGGCATAACTCTTTTTCTTAACAATAGTTCGGATAATTTTTCAAAAGGTAAAGAGAGATAGTGAGGTTCTATCCCAAGGCTGTTTAACTGATCTACAGAGCATACCTAGCGCCGTCTTATAAAAACTTTTTCATAGCATGAGTAAGTGCCTCCTTTTTATTAAGAGGGTTAACAAAAAGCCAGCCTACCAGAAGATTGTTGTACTATCCATGAGGTATTTAGCCGAACAATAAGATAATATCTCAGAGTAAGAATTCTGCTTCGTGATGTAACGTTGATCAAAGATTATATTCATCTATGAAATATCCCAAAAGAATGACGTTACTTTAGACGTAAAGTGTTCTTATAAGTGTTTACTCCTTGATAAAGCGCAACTTGACGAAGCGTAATATTGAGGAATTTTCACTATTTCCTGCATCTATTCACACATAAGGTTAAGGCGGATAGCTTCTAGAGATGTCAGTCAGGCTATATGCCTAGCGATGTGCTTTGGGATGAAGCAGGGCAATTAATTCCTCATTTGTTTTAGCCTCTGTTGAAATGTCTTGACAGTTATGGCTAGACACCAGGCTATGAAGTGGTAGCGGGTTGAGTATCTATTTGTTATGACCTCCTTCTCCGGCTCTCCAAAACTTCTAAAGGGTGGCATTGTCTTAATTGACGCCACAACTTCTGTTGTGAAGCGAATTATTACACTGCAATATAATCCCGATAGCTTGAGTCGAACCTTACAGGTTCAAGGGGTGGGAAATGAGGGGAGCGATCGCACCGAAGCATTGCGACTCAAAGGCCCTCCGGTCGAAACCATTAAGCTAGAGGCTGAGATCGATGCGACCGACCAATTAGAGTTCCCCAGCCAAAACTCTACAACGGCCCAATCAGGTGTTTATCCTCAGTTAGCTGCATTGGAGATGATTATTTATCCATCCAGTCGTCAATTAGAAGATCAAGACCGCCAAGCACAGTCGGGGGTACTGGAAATCATGCCAATGGAGACAGCTTTAAGTCTATTTGTTTGGAGTAAAAATCGAATTTTGCCCGTTCGGTTAACCGAATTCAGCATCACGGAAGAAGCCTTTGATTCTAATCTCAATCCCATCCGAGCAAAGGTGAGCTTAGGGATGCGTGTTCTCAGCGTGAATGATTTGGGCTTCACGCACAAAGGTGGCAACTTGTTCATGGTGCATCATCGCCAGAAAGAACAATTCGTCCAGCAAAACCCCGCAGGCACCTTTGGTGCACTTGGCATTGGAGGAATTCCATGACAACCATCATCCAGGAAATGTCTCTGCCGGGCGTGTTGCAGCCCGATAGTATGCCCCCCCGTTTGTTTCCGATCACCAGTCGCTACTACAAGATTGATACAGCAACTCTTACTACGGCAACGGGGCAAACGGTGGCCTATTTGCGTCGTCGCTTTGTACCCCCTCCCGAACGGTTTGAGCTGCTACAGGAACATCTGGTGACGGAGGGCGATCGCCTCGATAACATCACCGCTCACTACTTGGGTGATCCTGAACAGTTCTGGCGGATTGCCGATGCCAACAATGCCATGCATCCCACGGCATTGACCCAACCCATTGGTCGCAAACTACGAATTACGCTACCCGATGGACTATCGGGAGCCCGATTATGAATCAGGGGTTGTATCTTTCTATTCGTATGGGATCTCTATTCGATCCCAAACCTGTGCCCCAATCAGTGATTGAGGCGCTGACAGAGGCACAGGTTACGTCGTCTGTTGGTAGCCAAAGTGGATTTCAGATGAAGTTTACGGTGGGTAAGCGATCGCCCATTTTGCTGAACTTGCTGCAATCTGGTTACTTTGATCCTCGTACCCGCGTGATTATCGTCGTGACGGTCAACGGCACCCCCCAGGTCTTGATGGATGGCATCATTACCAAGCAAGATGTAACCCCTGCCAATGAACCGGGGCAATCGACACTGACCGTAACGGGGCTGGATCTCACAGCCATTATGGACTTCATTGAGTTGCGAGATATTCCCTACCCAGCAATGCCCCGCATGGCGATCGTTGCCCTCATCCTGGCTAAATATGCGGTATTTGGGGTAGTTCCCGCTGTCATCCCGGATGTCATTAATTTGGTGCAAAATCCTCTAGAACGCTTTGCCAAGCACCAAGGAACCGATTACGCCTATATCAATAACCTCGCTCGAAGCAGCGGGCATGTCTTCTTCCTGGAACCAGGCCCAGAGCCTGGCATGAGTATTGCGTATTGGGGACCAGAGTTCAGCGCATTTCTCGATCCTCAACCCGCTTTGAGCATTAACCTGGACACAGCCACTAACGTAGAATCCCTCAACGTTTCCTACGATGGGCTGGCAGCTCGACAGCTCATTGCCACCATTCTGGAAGAGAAAAGTCACGTTCCAATTCCAGTTCCCATCCCTGAAATCAGTTTCTTGAAATCGCCACTGGCAGAGCAAACACCCCCCCCCTTGAAAAGCACTTGGTTGCCGACAGCCAGAATGCCGATCGCCCAAGCCGCTCTGACGGTTTTGGGGGCCTTGACCAGCACACCCGATGCTATCAGTGTCAGCGGACAACTGGATGTGCTGCGCTATGGGCGTCTCCTAAAAGCCCGCCAAAAAGTAACGGTGCGAGGCGCTAGCAATTACTACAACGGCTTGTATCAAGTCAAAAATGTCACCCACACGATCAAGCATGGAGAGTACAACCAAAGCTTTTCCCTGGTTCGAGGTGGGGTTAAATCCTCAGTGTCTAGGGTAACAGTATGAGCAATAGCAATGGACAGTACTACGGCAAATATCGCGGCACCGTGATCAACAATGTCGATCCACTAAAGCTGGGTCGGTTACAGGTACAAGTCCCGGATGTCAGCATATCGCCCTCCACTTGGGCAATGCCCTGTGTCCCCATTGGCGGATTGCAAATGGGTGTTTATTTACTGCCTCCCCCTCAGGCCGGAGTTTGGATCGAGTTTGAACACGGTGATCCGGATTTCCCTGTCTGGGTGGGCTACTGGTGGGGCTCGGCCGCCGAAGTGCCTGCAACGGCCCTCAGAAGCACCCCCGGCGTCCCCATTTTTGCGCTGCAAACTCCCTTGCAAAATGCCTTGGTTGTCAGTGATTCGCCCGTCCCTCCCCTAACGGCTCCCGGCGTCTTGCTCCAAGGTGGCACATCATCGATTACGGTCGACCCCAGTGGTGTGACCATTACGGCTCCCCTCATTCGGATTAATGGCACCGTGAATATTACAGGGCCGACCAATATCAACAACGGTGCATTGGTTGTTTCTTAGGAGTGCTCTTATGCCCGGTTTTGTCTTACATGCAGGTGCCGTTGTCACCTGCGCCCATGCGGGTCAAGCCCAACCGACCACCGTCAGTCCTCGTGTGACGGTGAGTGGCCAGCCCATCGTCGTACAAACGGCGTCCTATACGATCGCAGGCTGCACCTTGCCGCCGCCGCCCAATGCCAATGGTCCCTGTGTCACCGCGCAGTGGATTACGGCCTCAACCCGCGTCACCTCAATGGGAGTGCCAATCCTGTTACTGGATAGTCAGGCAATGTGTGTGCCAACAGGCACTCCTTTGATCATTGGCACAACCCAAACCCGGGTGAGTGCAATGTGAGTCCGTTAGAACAGTTGAATACCTTTCTTCCAAGGCTATTGTCTTCTAACGCTATTTCAACGACCACCCACGTTCCTCTCCAGGTTCAATGAACATCGACTTTCCCTTCCACTTTGACGATCGCGGTCGCACGGCAACGACCACCGACACCGATCACATTCGGGACATGATTGAGCAACTGTTGTTCACCAATCCGGGTGAGCGCGTCAATCGGCCTGAGTTTGGCAGTGGGTTATTGCAGTTGGTGTTTGCGCCCAATAGTCCTGAACTCGCTGCAACCTTGCAATTTACGATGCAGGCTGCCTTACAGCAGTGGTTGGGTGATGTGATTGAGGTGCAGGCGTTGGAAGTGACCAGCGAAGACGCTCGCCTGCAGGTGTTTTTGCACTATGGCATCAAACGGACTGGGGAACAGCGAACTGACACCTTTGAACGGAATGGCGTGCCATGAAGAATGAGCCGACGCTGACTTGTAACGATGAACAACGCCGCCAACAGGTTCGGCAACAGCGGCGCAATGGCTTGGACTATGTCGAAGTCCGCGATCGCGACCAAACAGCGTTGTGTGTCCATTTTCTGGGGCCTGTTCCCCGTAATTTGAGCATACAGAACTTTCGGGTTGAGGGAGGGCAGCGAGTTCAGAACATTCAAGTCATCGATATTTATCCTAAAACCCCGGATCAGCAGCTATCGGATGATTGTCTAGCCATTTACGTGGATCAGGCCGGAGACTTTTCAACCTATACCTTGCGAGTCGTAGCACGAGATGCGGAAGGCAACTGGATTCCGCATCCCGATTTCGATCCTCGCTACGATCGGGTTTCCTTTAGCTTTAAAGTTAATTGCCCGAGTGATCTGGACTGCAAAGCGCAACCCGCCTGTCCTCCAACACCCCATCCGGAACCTGACATCAATTATTTGGCAAAAGACTACGCCAGCTTCCGTCAGCTAATTCTGGATCGGTTGGCATTAACGCTGCCAGATTGGCAAGAGCAACACATTCCCGATCTAGGCATTACCCTAATCGAACTCCTGGCCTATGTCGGCGATCATCTCAGCTACTACCAGGATGCAGTTGCCACGGAGGCGTATCTGGATACCGCCCGTCAGCGAATCTCGGTGCGACGACATGTGCGCTTAGTGGATTACCCAATGCATGAGGGGTGTAATGCGCGCACCTGGGTCTGGCTGGAAGTGGGAGCCGGTCTCAGTTCACTATCGTTGAACCCCCAAGATTTCTTCTTAATTACTCGTTATGCCAGTGCGCCTGCTGCTGGAACGGTGCTAACGATTGCCGACCTCCGCAACATTCCGGCTACTCAGTACGATGTGTTTGAACCGATCGCCCCTGGCCCCCTGAAATTCGACGCGGCGCATAATCAGATTCGGTTCTATACCTGGGGCGATCGGCAATGTTGTTTACCCCAAGGCGCTACCACGGCCACGTTGCTGGATGCATGGATTCCTCTGCCCTCTAAGCCCGATCCTGAATCCGACGATTCGGAAACCGCCTGCGAGGATGAGGCACCTCCTCCCGTAAACTTGGGACGCCAGCTTGAGACTTTGAAACCCAACGACCTCCTCATTTTTGAAGAAGTCAAAGGGGCACAAACAGGCAACCCAGCAGATGCTGACCCCACCCGTCGCCATGTGGTGCGCCTAACCAAGGTGCATTTCACCGAAGACACACTTTATCAACAGGACATCCCTGGGGTTGAGGGAACGCGGGGAACACCGGTGGTGGATATTGCGTGGGCGATCGCCGATGCCCTGCCCTTTTCACTCTGTCTGTCTGCGATTGGCCCTGCTCCCGATTGCGCGTTGATGGAAGACATCACAGTAGCGCATGGCAATGTCTTTCTGGCTGACCATGGGCGGACGATCGCACCTCCCGAAAACCTGGGCGTGGTTGAACCCGCAACCGCACAAATGATCTGTGAAAAGGAAGGACAACCTGCCGATCCCATCGTGAAGCCGCAGCCGTTTCGCGCACCCCCTCTCACCTCTACTCTCCTGACGTTCCGAGAACCCTTATCAACGAAGGCCTTGCTGCATGCCCCTGCGGCTACCCTGTTAACGCAAAATCCACAAAAAGGATTGCCTCAAATTCTTTCTCTGGTTGGCGTTCCCGCAGACATGGCCGATTCCATCGATCCACAACAACTGCCCGATCGCCCAGACTGGAAATGGCAGCCTCAACCGGATTTGCTAAGCAGCCATGCCCAAGATCAGCATGTCGTGGTGGAGATGGACGACCAGCGGCAGACGCATTTGCGCTTTGGCAATGACGAACTTGGGAAACACCCCGATGCTGGCACTCACTTCTTTGTAACCTACCGAGTGGGTAATGGCATGGCTGGTAATCTGGGGGCAGAAACGCTAACCCATATGGTTTTGCGGCAGACGCTGGATCTTGGCACCACGCTACAGCCCCACAATCCTCTGCCTGCCCGGGGTGGAACTGCCCCAGAACCGCTATCAGACGTCAAGCTTTATGCCCCACATCGGTTCCGCAAAGACCTGCAACGGGCAATCACGGCTCAGGATTATGCCGATTTAGTCATGCGCGACTTTGCCGATCAAGTGCAGCAGGCAGGGGCAAGCCTACGCTGGACGGGAAGCTGGTACGAAGTGGCGGTGGCAATCGATCCCCTGGGGAGTGAGACGGTTAGCGCGTCGTTGCTTCAAGACATTCGCGATCGCCTCTACCGTTACCGTCGCATGGGTCACGACCTGGTCGTCCAGCCCGCGGTGTATGTACCGTTGGAAATTGCCATGACCCTGTGTGTCCATCCTGACTATCTGCGCGGGCATGTCAAAGCAGCGCTGCTGAATGCATTCAGCGATCGCCCGTTACCCAATGGACACCGGGGGTTCTTTCACCCAGACAACCTGACCTTTGGCACCAGCATTGCCCTCAGCCAGCTCGTGGCCACGGCGGCGGCTGTCACTGGGGTAGAAAACGTCGTTGTCACCCAGTTACAGCGGATGGATGAAGGGAGCAACGGGGAATTAATGCAGGGTGTTTTGCCGATCCATCCACTGGAGATCGCCCGGTTAAGTAACAATCCCAGCTTCCCTGAAAATGGCAAATTGACGCTAGATCTGCGAGGTGGACGATGAATGAACCCTGTGGCTGCTGCAAAGGAACCGCCATTCTCGTGCCCCTACCCACGGCAAATCGTCCGGGTCTAACGGCATTGAGCTATCGGGTCGGTACCCATGCCACCTTCCTGGAAACAATGAAGGCAAGGCTTTCCAGTAGCGAGTTTCCTGCACTTGCCCCGCTCAAGACAAGGGATACTAACGATCCGGCGATCGCCCTCTTGGATGCCTGGGCCATAGTTGCCGATGTGCTGACCTTTTACCAAGAACGCATTGCCAACGAAGGCTATCTACGGACGGCAACGGAACGCCGTTCAATCCTGGAACTGTCGCGGTTGGTAGGGTATGTCCCTCGTCCTGGTGTGGCTGCAACCGTCTATCCAGCATTTACCCTAGAACTGGGCTACAACCAGGACAGCATCATTCCCAAGGGTACCCGCATCCAGAGTGTGCCGGGGCCGGGAGAAATGCCCCAGTTTTTTGAGACCGCCGAGACCATTGAGGCTCGCACAAACTGGAATGCAATTAAGCCCCGACTCACCCGTCCGCATTACATCACCTTCTCGCGAGCAACGTTAGCTGAATCCGACGTCGCAAATGAAACCTGGATAAAACCGCTTTCCCATGTCTATTTTGACGGGATTACGACCAACCTCAAACCGAATGATCCATTGCTGCTCGTCTTTGGCAATCAGCCAGGAAGACAGGTCTTTCGCCAGATTAAAACTCTCACGGTAGAATCTGTCGAAAATCGCACGCGAACAGTCCTACAGCCTCTGCCTTCGACAACATCACCGTCTCCGGCTTCACCACCGGGACGGGTATCAGACCCTCCATTTCGTGTTCTGCAAGATCTAAGACTGCCTCGTTCTGCCTTTGAACGATTAACCCATCCGGCCTTCAACCCCGAAGATAAGACCATTCTGGGGCAGTTGCAGCAAACGCCCTCCCTTCCCCCGGCCAATGCTCGGCAGTTGGGGTTAACGCCCCGCGATCGCTACTCGCTGGGTTCCGATTTTGCACCCAAACTCCTGACGGCACTGAAACCTGAATTGGCCACCACGCTGTATACGGCCTGGGCCAATGCCCAAATTGCCGAACCGCCTGAATTTGAGAGTGTGCAGGCATTGCGCGTCAAAGCCGCACCCTTCGGTGCAACGGCTCCACTGAAACCCATTTATGACGAAGAGGGCAGAATTCAGGGGTATGAGGAATGGCAACTGGCAACCACAACACTGCGAGTTGGCGTTTCCTTCATAGCGATCCAAGGAACGGATCCACAAGAGTTCCCCGCCACGATCGCGATTAATCGAGATGGGGTTATTCAGAGTCGTTCAATTAGACTCAGCACAGCCCTTCCCCAACAGGAGATGGAAGTAAATGGCATCCCTATTACCATTCAGTTAGACGTTGCAGTCTCTCCACCGCTCAGTTTTCGGTTCAATTTCCCAGAGGGTGAACACATCATTCGGCTTGGACAAGAAACCACTATTGAGTTTCAAAGTAGCGCCATCAGAGTTGAAATTGACCAAGATGCCTGGAGAATTTCGGCAGGGCAGACTCAGCGATCGACGGCCTGGGATGGGCGACAAGTTGTCATTTCAGCAATGGGTGAGCCTCTCAGCAGTATCACCTCCGTTTCTATTTCGGAAGATATTCCTACACGGCTACCCGATCCCAATGTTCTGGCACTGGATGCTTTGTACGACCAGATCACCGCTGGTAGCTGGATCGTGGCTCAGTATCCCGATCAAATCCGCTATGCCCAGGTGCAACAAAATAGGCCCGTTGCCAAAACAGCCTATGGCATCTCCAACAAAGTGACCCAATTGACGCTCGATCGCCCCTGGATCGACAACACGAGCATCCAAACCCTGGCATCGATTCGATCGGTGACGATCTACGCCCAAAGCGAAGTGTTGCCGCTGGCAGAAGAAGTGATTGACGATCCGGTTGAAGATGGCAAAACCCAAGAGTTGGAACTGGGAGCACTCTATGAGGGACTCGAACCAGGGCGCTGGGCGATCGTATCCGGTGAACGGGCCGATCTGGGTGCTGAGGCCCATGTGAAAGCCAGTGAATTGGTAATGCTGTTGGGCGTAAGGCAAGATCTGGCAAGAGTTAGCCCCCCAAATTGGGAAGTGCCTCTGGACTTACCGGGCGATAAAACCCATACGTTCCTTCAGTTCGCTGAACCTCTGAAGTATCAGTACAAGCGCGATACCGTGACGATTTACGGGAATGTCGTCAAAGCCACTCATGGGGAGACGCACGCTGAAGTGCTGGGTAGCGGAAATGGGCGTCAGGCCTTCCAGCAATTCCTCTTGCGGCAAGCCCCATTGACGTATCTAGCAGCTCCAACCGCAGTAGGGGCAACCAGCACGCTGGAGCTACGGGTGAACGAAGTACTCTGGCACGAAAAAGACAGTTTGGCAGGGCTGAAGCCGAGCGATCGCGCCTACATCCTCAAAACCGATAACGACAGCAAAACCCATGTCATTTTCGGCAACGGTGAGAGCGGCTCTCGCTTACCTACCGGCAATGAAAACGTACGGGCGACCTACCGCAGTGGCATTGGCAAGGTTGGGAATGTCAAAGCCGAACAGATTAGCTTGCTGGCAACCCGTCCCCTGGGGCTGAAGGAAGTTATTAATCCCCTACCTGCAACGGGTGGAGCCAACCGGGAGCGTCGTGATCAGGCGCGTCAAAACGCACCCCTCGCACTATTGGCACTCGATCGCCTGGTCTCGGTGCAGGACTATGCCGACTTTGCCCGCACGTTTGCTGGCATTGGCAAAGCAAATGCCCAGGCACTTTCCGATGGGCGACGGCGGATTGTTCATCTCACGATCGCTGGAGTAGACAATATTCCCATTGCCAAAAGCTCCGACTTATATCGCAATCTGTCTCAAGCCTTGCGCAAGTTAGGCGACCCAAATCTGGCGATCGCGGTTGAGCTGCGTGAGTTGATGCTGCTCCTGATCAGTGCCAAGGTCAAGGTCTTGCCCGACTATCAGTGGGAATTGGTGGAACCTAACATTCGGCAGGCATTATTGGAGCACTTCCAGTTCGATCGCCGCAATCTAGGACAAGATGTCACCCTGAGTGAAGTGCTACGGACGATCCAGCAAGTTCCAGGAGTAGACTACGCCGATTTGGATATTTTGGACACGATCTCTGAAATAGAAGCGGCAAATCCAGCCTTACTGGTGGACAAGCTGGAGCAATTGCAGCGCATCGTCACGTTGCAAGAACAAGGTAAGAAACAAGGGACTCAGATTCGCTCACCGAAGCGACGCTCAGGCTCCGAACATCCCCAACAACCCCGTGTTCGTCTTCCTGTTCACCTTGCCCGCCCCGAAACTGACCCCGACCAGCGCGTTTTACCAGAGCACCTGATTCAACCGGCGCAACTGGCACTATTGTCAGCAGATTTGCCCACAACGCTAATTCTCAATCCTGTGGAGGTGCGTGCATGAGCCAACCCGATCGCCTCTATCATCTTCTTCCCGTTATCTATCGCCAACGCGACGCAGAGCAGGGCTATCCCCTGCGGGATTTGCTGCGAGTGATTACAGAACAGGTGGATGGGGTGGAAACCAACATCGACCAGCTTTATGAGAACTGGTTTATCGAAACCTGTGAGGACTGGGTGGTCCCTTACATTGGCGACCTGATCGGTTACAGTCCTGTTCATGCTGCTGGGCAACCGGGCAACGTTCATACGCCCCAGGGGCGCAAGCTCAACCAGATTCTCATCCCGCGCCGAGAAGTTGCAAATACCCTACGTTATCGTCGGCGCAAAGGAACGCTTGCCTTACTGGAGAAGCTCGCCAATGATGTCGCAGGGCTCCCGGCCCGAGCCGTAGAGTTCTACAAGCTGCTGGGTTGGACGCAACACCTAAACCACCTGCGCCCACAGCAGGGACGCACGGTTGATTTGCGACAACGCCCCGCCCTGGAGTTGTTGGACAGCCCCTTTGAGCAATTGGCTCATACGATTGATGTGCGCCATATCCAGTCGCCTTACGATGCCGGACGCTATAACTTGCCCAATGTTGGCGTCTTCCTCTGGCGGCTACGGGCCTATTCGGTCACCCAAAAGAAACTCTCGGTTTATCCTCCTCCTGCCTATTGCCTGGAAGAAGTCAGTCCCAATTGCTACACCTTCAGCGTTCTGGGAAATGATGTCCAGCTCTACAACCGTCCACAACCCGAATCAGACCCCACACACATTGCCGACGAACTGAATTTACCCGTACCGATCCGCAGGCAAGCGTTCCAGCAGGATCATCAGCAGTTTCTCGCAGCACGGGAACAGCACTGGCCCTACAACAGCCTCTACTACGGAGAGGATAAAAGCTTGCAGATCTGGGTTGGGCGACCTCAGCAAACGCCCCTCACGCTACAAAAAGTCCCGTTTCACCGAGTCTTACCAGCCGATCTAACGGATTGGCAGTACACCCCTCCACCGGGCGTGGTGGCCGTCGATCCGGTATTGGGTCGCATGGTCTTTCCCCCCCGACAATTACCAAAGGGTGGGGTTTGGGTAACGTACCACTATGGCTTCAGCGCGGATATTGGCGGTGGCGAGTATGATCGACCGCAACGCCAACCGGCTCAGCATACGCTTTACCAGGTGGGGACTGAGGATGCTTATCCCAGTCTCAATGCTGCGATCGCCCAATGGCAAACCGATCAGGAAAACCATCCTGACCAGGAAGCCTACCGCCATGCGGTGGTCGAAGTCACAGATAGCGGCGTCTACACGGAACAATTAGATCTGCGTCTCAGCGCCCATCAAAGCCTTCAGATCCGGGCGGCCAACTATACTCGTCCCGTCATTCGCCTACTGGACTACCAGACCGAAGCGACCGACTCTCTCAGAGTCATTGCCCAACCGGGGAGCCGCCTGGTTTTAGAGGGATTGCTGATTACCGGACGCGGCGTACAGATCCAGCGGGCAATGCCCGACTTTCTAGACACACCAGCCCCCGAATCAGTCCCATCATCGGATAACGCTTTGCCCCCCATACAGGTCAGCATCCGTCACTGTACCCTCGTACCGGGGTGGACATTGCACTGTGACTGTGAACCCAAACGTCCTGCCGAACCGAGCCTGGAGTTATTTAATCTGATCGGTTGTGTAGAAATTGAACACAGTATTATTGGCTCGATTCAGATCAACCAGGATGAAGCGGCGACGGATCCCTTGACGCTACGAGTGAGTGACAGCATTCTGGACGCAACCGCTTTAGAGCAGATGGCAATTGATGCCCCCGGATGCCCAGTTGCCTATGCACGACTCACCATTCTACGAAGCACGGTGTTGGGGCAGATTCAGGTGCATGGACTCGATCTGGCAGAAAACTGTATTTTCATGAGTCAGGTTTTGGTTGCCAGTCGACAGCAGGGCTGTGTGCGGTTTTGCTATGTTCCCCCTGGTTCTCGCACCCCCCGCCGTTATCGTTGTCAACCGGATCTGGTGGAACAGGCGATCGCCGAGCGCTTCAAACAAGCCGTCGGAACAGACAATGCGATCGCCCAAGAGCAAGCAAAGACAAGGGAGCGCGATCGCGTCCGGCCTCAGTTCAACAGCATCCGTTACGGCACCCCCACTTACTGTCAACTAGCCCAAACCTGCGCTGAAGAGATCCAGCAGGGAGCCGACGACGAATCTGAAATGGGGGCTTTCCACGATCTCTTCCATCCCCAACGCCTAACGAATCTGCGGACTCGGCTGGATGAATACACCCCCGCCGGAATGGAAACTGGAATTATCTATGCTAGCTAGCCAGGAGAGCCCGATGCAAGGTGAACTCAGACATGACGGTAGTCGCTTCACGTCCCTCTATAATCATTCCAAAAACTATCTGCGTGTCCTCATGCAACAGGGGCGCGTTCAGGTCGATGCCGATTGGAATGAACAAGTTGATACATTGCTGTATCATCTCCATACTCTGGCATCTGACCTGATTGGACCATATGGAGGCCCACCTGAAAAATATGGCTTTGCGATTCGGAAAGCCGACGATGGAAACTTCATTATTGGCAATGGACACTATTACGTGGACGGTATTTTGTGTCAATTGTCAGGCATTACAGTGGCCATGACAAAGCTGGAGGGAAACCGAGCGACGATCCCTATGTGGGCCGTTCAGTATCCAGAGTTTCAAGCAGAGCAGTATGTTGAGGTCTTCTCTGAAGAAGCCTCGGCCCCAGACCCTGTGGTTACCAAGATTCAGCAATCCGATAAGCTGAAGTCTATGGTAATTCTCAGCCCTCTGGATACAAATGCAGACCTTAGTGCATTTGTCGAAGCAGGTGTGTTACCCAAACTGCGTTCCTTGGTTACCTATAAGACGCAGTCCCACACTTCTATGCAGACGCCGCTGGAACCTGGCCTACACCTTATCTATCTCGATGTTTGGGAACGGCATATCTCCCACATTGAAGATGCCAGCGAGTTAATTCCTGGCATTCGAGAAGTGGCCTTGGGAGGCCCCGATACCGCCACTCGGTCGCAGGTCGTTTGCCAAATTCGCGCCCTCCAAACGGATCAATTTGGAAATGCGACTGTCACTGATCTCCCAGAAATTGCCAAGACAATTAAGGGAGATGAGTCTGTATTCCGGACGTTGCTCCAGGATATAACGCAGCCTGGGCGAGGGCAGCTTAGAGCCAGAGCCCAAAAGCCTGACATAGACGATGCAGATCCCTGTCTTACCTCACCAAAGGCCAAGTATCGAGGGGACGATAATCAACTTTATCGTGTAGAAATATTTGCGATCGACACAGAAAAGAAAGCGTACTTTGTCTGGTCACGGGAAAACAGCGCTGTTGTATTTCCTATTTTGGAGCTGTCTACAACAACCGTACCGGGAAGTTCTGCAACCGATACGCCCACTACATTGGTCGTCAGTCTAGAACATTTAGGGAATGACAACCGCTTTAGTCTATCTGAAGAAAACTGGGTAGAGATTGTAGACGATGACTACACCCTGCAATCAAAGCCAAGAACCTTGTTTAAGGTTGAAAAAGTAAATAGACAAGACCATCGGGTTTGGCTATCCGGGAACATCGATGCCTTAAGCGATAACCTACAGCATCCTTATCTGCGTCGCTGGGACTCTTTTGCTCGAATGCTGGTAGAAGCCCCCACTACTAATGACGGTTGGATCCCACTGGAAGAGGGCATTGAAATTCAGTTTATTTTTGAGCACCTGGATGAATATAAAGTCGGCGACTATTGGCAAATTCCAGTCCGTACTGCCACAGGCGATGTTGAATGGGTCGGACTGAAAGACAATCCACTTCCATCTCCTCCTCACGGCATCACCCATCACTATGCTCCAATCGCCATTATTCATGCAGATACGAATGGCAACTTTTCACATGAAGACTGTCGCCGTCAATTCATACAACTGTGGAGCTAATATCAAATTCGGCTGGTATATCAGTAAGCACCTACTGCAGCTCGTCTAATTTAGCCAAAACCTCGGCGCTGTGAATGGCAGGACGCACACCCAGGAAGCGCGCCCGCAGGATACCATTTGGGTCGATGATGTAGGTGTGACGGAGCGATCGCCCTGTGAGGTAAGAGCCATACGCTTTGCTTACCTGGCCATCGACATCCGACAATAGCGGAAAGCGCAATCCCTCGGAATCGCAAAACTCAGCATGGGACGTTACATCATCAACGCTAATGCCAAGGATCTGCGTCTCGCGTTCTAGATACTTTGGCAAGTCGCGCTGAAACCGTTGCGCCTCTAGCGTGCAGCCAGAGGTAAAGTCCTGGGGATAGAAGTATACAATCACCCATTGTCCCCGGTAGTCTTTCAGTGAGATATCGCCATCCCCTGTGTTAGTGGGTAGCTTGAATTCTGGAGCGGCTTGTTCTAGGACGGGTTGTGGCCCACCCAATGCCAACGCTGGTGGTGTTGCAAAGGGGGTACCCAGGATGCATATCCAAGCGAGCCAGAGTGCAGCGATCGCCTTTAGGCAGGAACGAAAAGACAAATACATACGACATCAGTAATGAAGGATTTCTAAATCCTGGCGGACACAACCCAGCGATCCAACCTTGGAATCATGGCATCGGTTACACCAGAAGCACAGGCAGATAGCAACAGCCCCACCCGAGTAACCGCGCTAACGGATAATGACTTGAAGCTGCTGCTGCACTTTACATAAATTAACAAGTTCCGTCTGTTTCAGCTAGCACCTATATATACCCGCCTCCTGGGAATGCAACGGGTATATCTGCTATACGAGGTTTGTATATCTAAAGCTCTACTGGGAGAGGAACCCAGTCAATAGTAGGGGAACCAGAAGCATCACTGCGATGATTGCTAGTAGGGTGCCTGGTTCGATCTTGATAATGTTTCGTTCGTCGATATTGCGTTTGGGGTCTGCCATAGCGATCGCACCTCCCGGTTCAGCAATAAACGCAAGATTTCACTCCATCCTACGTTGAAATGAGGGCTCCCCTTGCTGCGGATCTCAGATGTTGCTGATCTGGAATGGATTGGAGGTTAACCAGGTGGGTGATTGCCCTTGAACGATCGCGTAAAGGCAAACTAAACGTTGATCGGTGGCTGCTTTTGCTGTGTCAGCACCTGAACTTGTTGTAAGAGGGCTTCTGCTTCCGCCTGTAAGTGCAGCAACTCCAGCTGCTGGGTCTTGTTGTAGGGGAGCCGCTGAGCGCTGGGAGAAGCTGGGGGACGTTTTGCTGCATCAACCCCTTGAGTGGCGATCCCTGGCTGTTTTGCGGGAGATACCTCTGTCGCCTGTGTTGAAGATTCGAGGACCAAAGTTGGACTAGTCATTTCTACTCACTCTAACCACGAAAGGTATTCTATACCAAAGCTCGGCTCCGATTGTATTGAACGCGCTAAAACAGAAAATTTAATCTGTGGCAGTTTTGCAACTGGTTCGTGATCTAGCGTTTTAGTTTGTCACAATCATTTCTTTGGGCGGTTTTATAGGGCACGAAAGGCTTGGGAGCTTGGGAGTGTCATCGACGGCAGGGGTTCTCAGGATAAACTGAAACGTAGAGCCGATGTGGAGGTTTTTCGAATGCCAGGTAAATCAACCTACCCGCATGCCTTCCTGCCTGTGGCAGATGCTCAGTTGAGTGTGCTGTACTAGCGTCGTCGCGTTCTGCACGCCTCTCCCTTCTACACCCTCTATTCATTGAATTCCGAGAGTTACTGTGACTGTTATTCCTCAGCCTGCGTTCCAAGATTTTTCCAATTCACCCAATCGGGGAATAGTTCCCCCGGCAACGACCTCGAACACCGCACCGGGGTGGTCTGGGCTAATTGAGACCTATCGCGCTTACCTCCCTGTGGCGGAACAGACTCCGGTGGTGACGTTGTTGGAAGGGAATACACCGCTGATTCCGGCTCCGGCGATCGCTGCTCGGGTGGGAAAGTCTGTCCAAGTGTTCATTAAGTACGACGGTCTCAACCCGACGGGTAGCTTTAAGGATCGGGGCATGACGATGGCCATCAGCAAGGCAAAGGAAGCGGGCGCTGAGGCTGTCATTTGTGCCAGCACAGGCAATACTTCGGCCTCGGCAGCTGCCTATGCACGGCGGGGTGGTTTGCGCGCCTTCGTGGTCATTCCCGATGGCTATGTGGCCTTGGGTAAGTTAGCCCAGGCATTGCTCTATGGAGCAGAGGTGCTGGCGATTCAGGGAAATTTTGACCAAGCATTGCAAACGGTTCGGGATGCAGCCGAGCGTTATCCCGTTACCCTGGTGAATTCTGTCAATCCTTACCGCCTGGAAGGTCAGAAAACAGGTGCCTTTGAGTTGGTAGATGTGCTGGGCGATGCACCGGATTGGTTATGCATTCCTGTTGGGAATGCGGGCAATATCACAGCTTACTGGATGGGCTTTTGCCAGTACCACCAAGACGGACGATGCAGTCGCTTACCCCGGATGATGGGGTTCCAGGCAGCGGGAGCCGCTCCGATCGTCAACGGTGCCCGTGTGATGCATCCTGAAACGGTAGCAACAGCCATTCGGATTGGGAATCCGGCGAGCTGGGACAAGGCGATCGCCGCCCAGGAAGCCAGCCAGGGCGAATTCAATGCGGTGACGGATGACGAAATTTTGGAGGCCTACCGCATTCTTGCCGCGGAGGAAGGCATCTTCTGCGAACCAGCCAGTGCAGCATCGGTGGCCGGATTGTTCAAGGTCAAGGATCAGGTTCCGACGGGCGCCCGGATTGTCTGCGTCCTCACGGGCAATGGCCTCAAGGATCCAGATACGGCCATCAACCACTGCAACAATCAGGTCAAGGATGGCATCGCACCGGATTTGACCTCAGTCGCTAAGGCGATGGGTTTTTAGATGACGGGCTCTTGATCTGTTTTTTATTGTCCTCTCCCGCATCCTCGGCGCGGATGATGGAGGATGTTTCCGGGGGTTTTGGGGTGCGTGCCCGAGAGAGTTGCTCAATGGTGTCGCCCAAGGCTGCTGTCAGCTCTTGTCGGGTCTGGGTATGGTCGTCTTGCTCGACAGTGAGGGCTTCAGAAAGGCGATCGCATTCCATCAATGTTTCCATCAACGTTGCCCGTAGCTCCTCCATCGATAGGCCAGCGACTTGCTGTTGGAGCTTCTCTGAGGCATCGCTGTTGGCTGCGCGCGGAAATGTTGCTGCCGACTGTAGCTGCGCCAATTCCGTAATCAGGGCTTGAATACGCTGTTCTGCAACGGTGGCATCTTTACGGCGCTGTTGTGCCTCTGTTTCATAGAGGCTTCGCCAGTTCGCCGCACTGCCGTAAGCTTCATCGCGCTCCCGATAGGCGGCGTCGAGCTTTTGTTGTAAGGTTTTGATTTCAGCTAACCACTGCTGGACATCCTGTGTCATTGCAGGGTTCCTCTCGGTAGGGAATAGTCAGTCGTAGCCCAGTAGGCCACCTATTTTTCTCATTTATACCGGACTTCTGAATACAGAACAAAAAACCAGAAAACTCTTGATTTAGGTTTTAGCAGAGATTTATTTTTTCCTGTCCTTAGACCGGGCTAATGCATTTTGTTGATTCTGTGGTCACGTTGCGGCCATAAAACTTCGGGAATGCATGCAGGGTTTGCAGCGGTTCTTCCGTAGAGGGAGTGATGAAACTCTAGAACAGCAGTCGAAGAACTTGAGGAGGTGTGGGTAAGATGATGACGATGAGCAGGGCGAGGATGAGCAAGCCTAAAAAGTCCCGACGATTGTCTAGCTCTGTGACATCGTTGAGGGCGGGTTCATCCACGGCTGGAATAAACAGGAGCAAAATAGCCCAGAGCAAATATTCCGTCTGCACGAAGGCAAGCAGGAGAATGAGTAAGCGGGCGACCTGGCCGATGTTGGCTCCCATGCGTTGACCAAACATGGCATGGACGATATGCCCCCCATCTAATTGCCCTACTGGCATGAGATTAAGCGCTGTGATGATCAGTCCGATGCACCCGGCGATCGCCACAGGATGGAGATCGATGGCATTTTCTGCTGTCAGTTGCGCACCCAACGCCACTCGGCTGAACAGGGCTAGGAGGAGAGATGCCTGGGGATCAAACGAATCAAAATTGAAAATGGTGGTAACCTCGGCACGCTCAACGATTTGGGATTGAGTCAAGCCCCAGAGCAACGCCGGTACCGTGACGATGAAGCCTGCAAGGGGGCCAGCGATCCCCACATCAAACAGGGCTTTGCGATTGGGGACGGGCGATCGCATTTGAATAAACGCCCCAAACGTCCCAAAGGGGAAGACAGGGGTCGGCGGGATCGGAATGAAGTAGGGCAAGGTGGCTTGAATTTTGTAGCGTCGTGCAGCCAGGTAGTGGGCTAACTCGTGACATCCCAGGATCCCCATTAATGCCAGACCATAGGGTAAACCTATGGCCAGGATCCCAGTCAGCCCCAGCGGCGGGTCGCCCGGAGTAACACCCGCCAGAAGCAAGCCACCGAAGGTGGTGGTGACGATGGTCAGCAGCAGCAGCACGATCGCCAACAACGGACGCGCTCGAGCTTTGCCGCGTACTGTGCTGGCTTTGGTCTGTGCATTTGGAACCAGGGCAAAGAAGGGTTTGCCGTTTAAGCCTTCTTGAAAAATGACAAGGAAGCGATCGCCGAACTGGGTTTCAATGTTCTCGCGAATCGTCTTGTAGGCAATGTCTGGCGAAGAGCGTAACTGCCCCCGGCAGATCAACGCCTGGGGACGGTACTCCACATTTTGCAAATAGTAAATTGACCAGGGAAAACAGGTTTGTAGCGTGGCTTCCTCTTCCCGGTTGATCGGCTTAATCATCGCTTTGGGTTGGATGGGCTGCGATGATAGCGTTTCGGCGCTGCTGTTTCCGGTGTCATTCGGATCCGCTTTATCTGGGGATGGGGAAATTCGCCCCCACTGAACCAACCCCCAGTACAGCACGGGGCATACCAAAAAAGGCCCCAGCAACAGCAAGAGGGGCATTTGTGCGTCTTCGCCATTGACCAGCAGCCAACCTGTCCAGATGAGAGCCGGAGCCATCATCACCAACCACAATAGCCAAACGGGCGTGCGCGTAACACCCGCCGCGCTACGCTTCACCGTGAAGTATGTAAATAGTCCCAAAACTCCCAGTAGGAGGAACCAGAGAGCCATGCTGCCGATCACAAAAACATCTAAAAAGAAGGGTCCATCCGCTTGGGTGGAGCCACGCCGACGCTCACAAACATCACCAGAGTAACCATCATCTTAAAGTGATGAGAGAGCATCCTTATGTATGATCATAGCTTTTCGTCTCTGCTTGCCCAGGGCTTAACCTTTTCTTTGTCCATCGCGGTCGCAGATATGGCCTCTGGAGGGGCGATCGCCCCTCCCGCTGCGACTCACCCCTGCGCGTCGCAGCGGGACGAAACGTTCAATCGATAGTGATAATTTATGTCTCCTTCGCCCGCTGATTTTGACCGCATCAAGTCCCCAGCTCCGCCCTCCGGCAAGCTACCTCGCCCCGTTGTGGAGGGCGTCGTGGCGTTTCCACCCAACCGGGAAACGATGGGAGGAACGGCCTATTTTGTTGAGGACTCGGAGGGAAACCTTTTGGTCGATTGCCCCGCCTGGGATGAAACAAATCGCAATTTTTTGCAAGAACATGGAGGCGTGCGTTGGCTCGTGCTGACCCACCGGGGGGCGATCGCCAAAGTCCGTGAGTTGCAGGATGCGTTTGGCTGCGAAATCGTTATGCAAGAACAGGAAGCCTACCTGCTTCCCGGCACAGCCGTCACGACCTTCCATCAAGAGTTGACCCTCAGCGATCGCAGCCGTGTTCTCTGGACGCCCGGACATAGCCCCGGTTCCTCCTGCGTGTATCACCAGGCTCAAGGCGGTGTCTTATTTACCGGACGGCATCTGGTTCCCGATCGCCAAGGCAACCCAGTACCTCTCCGCGCCTCCAAAACATTTCACTGGTTCCGCCAACTGCGCAGCGTCGAGTGGATACGCCAAACCTTCTCTGAAAATGACCTGCGCTGGCTATGTCCAGGGGCAAGCATCGGTTTTCTGCGAGGTCGCCACGCGATTGACGGGGCCTATGAGAAGTTAGCCACGCTTGATTTGGAGGCGATGCGATCGCTCCAACCCCTACTCTGAGCAATTTGGATGAATGGATACCCTTCATGGTTTGTAGGATGCGTTCATCCATGTTTATGGATGGCTACCCTAGGCATTAAATTAATGGGTAGTTCTCAAGTGAAGACTTAGAGTCGTCCAACTAATAAAGCATCCCCTGTAAGCCCTCACCCTAAATCCCTCTCCCAGAGCGGGCTACTAAATACACACAAGTCTTTTGGTTTGACTCGCTTCGGGATTTGATCCCCCCTAGCCCCCCTTAATAAGGGGGGGAACCGGATTCAAAGTCCCCCTTATTAAGGGGGATTTAGGGGGATCTCCAGGGATTTATGGAGACATCCAAGATGTGTGTACTTAATAGCCCAGAGCGGGAGAGGGACTTTGAATCCGGCTCCCCTTCGCCCATTTTGGGAGAAGGGGCTAGGGGATGAGGGCTAAACGGACAACTTTTTCATGGATTACTCTTAGCCCCCAAATTCCTTATCTCAGACCCGTATACCGCTATGACATCCCAACTCTCAACGACGGAAATGCAGGACGTTCAACGCTTGCTGCAAGGGTATGACCCCGCTCAACCAGCGATCGCCACCCTCCAAAACCATCATGGGAACCTTGAAACCAGCTTGGAGGAGCTGATTGTGGCGGAGGCCGGAACGGCGGTATATGGGGAAGAGAGACAGTCGCTGCGGGAGGTATTTGTCCGCAACCTGAGACGAGAGATTTGTGGCGATGAGAGCTTTCGGGAGAAGGTAGAGGAATACAACCGCAACCCAGGAAAAGCGGCCTTGCTAACGGGGTTGATTGTCTATCTAATCGACTTGGTGACACTGCCCATTAATCCGGCCATTGCCACGGTTGTCGTGCTTTGGGTGCTCAAGCTGGGCATCCGCACGTTTTGTGACTATACAGAACCGACTCCTCCCGAAGCCAAATAGAAAATCCTCGACATATTTTTTGTGAAGTGCTCGCTCTGCAAGCATTTCACAAAAAATATGGGAAAAATTTAGCCATCCGTCAGATTTTCAAACAAACGTTTCACCGCTTCGGGCGTTTCATTCAAGCATTGCGCCACATCCACCACAATACCCTCGTCTTGGGTCGCCTGATAGAGACGGGCAAAGCTCCCCAGAACGATCCTTCCATTATGCTCATCGCCAAACTCAGCAAAGATTGTTAACGCCTGTTGATAGTGCGATCGCGCCTGCTCATACTCCCGCAGCTCTTCGGCCACGCTGCCCAACTGGTGGTAGGTGTGGGCTTGCCTGTAGCGGTCGTTGTATTCAATGTAGATATCGAGGGCCTGTTGATAGTGCGATCGCGCCTGCTCATACTCCCGCAGCTCTTCGGCCACGATGCCCAACTGGTGGTAGGTGCGGGCTTGGCTGTAGCGGTCGTTGTATTCAATGTCGATATCGAGGGCCTGTTGATAGTGCGATCGCGCCTGCTCATACTCCCGCAGCGCTTGGGCCACGATGCCCAACTGGTGGTAGGTGTCCGCTTGGTTGTAGCGGTCGTTGTATTCAATGTAGATATCGAGGGCCTGTTGATAGTGCGATCGCGCCTGCGCATACTCCCGCAGCTCTTCGGCCACGATGCCCAACTGGTGGTAGGTGCTGGCTTGGCTGTAGCGATCGTTGTATTCAATACAGATATCGAGGGCCTGTTGATAGTGCGATCGCGCCTGCTCAAACTCCCGCAGCGCTTGGGCCACGCTGCCCAAATTGTGGTAAGTGGCCGCTTGGCTGTGGCGGTCGTTGAATTCAATAAAGATATCGAGGGCCTGTTGATAGTGCGATCGCGCCTGCGCATACTCCCGCAGCTCCTCGGCCACGATGCCCAACTGGTGGTAGGTGCGGGCTTGGCTGTAGCGATCGTTGTATTCAATACAGATATCGAGGGCCTGTTGATAGTGCGATCGCGCCTGCTCAAACTCCCGCAGCGCTTGGGCCACGATGCCCAACTGGTGATTGAGTACTCCTAGAACATGCCCTTTTCGATCTCGTTGCATATCTTCTAGGGCTTCGTAAACTTTCAGTGATTTTTGATAATAAATGCTAGCTTGAGCATAATCTTGAAGTTCCTGATAACTGCTACCTATTCGCTGATAGACCATCCCTAATTCATCCCCAATCTTTCCCTTGTTAGAAGACGCTGGATATTGATCAAGACCTCGAAGAACAAATTCAGAAACTTGCAAACCAAGTTGGGGATTTTGACTTAGCTCCAAAAAATCTTGTATGCAGAAAAATACAGGAGCAATACTTATTTGCTGCTCAAGGCAAATCCTCAAAGCATTATAAAGATTTTCGTATTCCAGGCGGCAGAAGAGGAGTCCCAGTTGCTGTTGGTTGGGATCTTGGGAGTTCATCAACTGCTGATAGCTGCCTGCCAACCCCTTATAGTGAGCCTTAAAGCCGTCATACAGTGCATCCCGAGTGGCGGCATCGAGGTTGTTCAGCTTCGTTCGCAAGAAGTAAGGAAAGATGGGTTGAATGGTTAAGAAGCGAGGAGTTTCTGTACTCATCGGTGAGAGCAACCCCCACTGAATCGCCTCTTGAACAGCATCATCGAACCGCCCAAAGTCATAGTCTTCGAACGGTTCGAGTTGCTTCAATCGAGTGCCATAGCTCTCTAAACCTGCCCGATCGATGAAGCTATTGAACGGAGCCAAGCACACCAGCAACTGCTGGGCCTCGGGCGACAGATTGCTATGGGAATACTCCACACATTTAAGAATATTATTCGTTCTGTCCTCCCCTCCTGGATTCAATCCCCCCGCTAAGTTCACATCTGCCGCATTCAGCGCTGCCAATACCTCCTGGGGCGACTGCCGTGCTAAATTGGCTAGCACCACCTCCATCGCCAACGGGTACCCCGCCAGCAATTTCATCAACCGCTGAAAGTCCTCCTCCGTTCGCAGGGTAGCGATCCGCTGCGGATCGTTCACTTGGGCCTCCAGAATCTTCTCTGCCAGCACCGTGCGCGATTCCGGGTCGAGCCCTTCTAGTTGATAGACATTGGCCTTGCCCGCCTGGGTAAAGGCATCTGCCAGCCATTCCTCCCCACTGCGCGATCCCAGCACCACCTTCGTCTGCCCGCCTCGCAATAGCCGCAAAAACTCGCGAATGGCGTTTTGTTCCGCCTCTGGCAGGGTGTTTTGAATCGACAACGCCTGTCCCGTCACCGACTCCAGGTTGTCCAGCATCAGGCCATAGGGGTGCGCCCGCAGCTTCTCCGCCAGGTCTTCCATCTGCGCCTCAATGGGCATGGCTTCAAACCCTGCAAACTCGTAGGGGTCGGAATATAGCCCCTTGCCGACCACCCGCAAAATCTGCTGGAGGGTGTGGGCGCTTTCGTCATAGCCGAAATAAAATACCTCTTTGACAAAGTTCGTCGTCTGCCACCAGTCCCGCAGGTAGTTGAGCAGGGTGGTTTTGCCCGTGCCCCCCATGCCCCGCAGCAGCAAAATGTTGTGGCGCAGCAGGGCTTTCTCAATCTTCAGGATCTCCAGATCGCGCCCCACAAAGCCATAGGTTGCTCCAGTAAAGCGATACTGCTGCCGCCGCTGCACTAGGTATTCGGCCTTCTCCCTCGGCTCAAAGTCTCGCAGCCGCAGATCTACCTCTCGGTTGGCATACACCACAGGCAGCAGCCAATCCTCCAGATCCACTATCTGGTTGAAATACACCCGCCGATTCTTCTGGTTATAGAGCTCCCTGCGCCCCAGCCGGATGGCATCGGGGATGCCCTTTTGGGCAAACAGTTGGCTGTAGAGGGTCTTCATCATCAGCGCCGCCGCCGTCACCGTGACGGAATAGCCCATCGCCACCACCATTTGCACCCCTGCGGCCATGAGGCGACTGCCCAGGCTGGTTTCGGTATTTTGGATTTTGGATTTTGGATTTTGGATTGTGGGGTTGTCTTCTGGTGGTTTCCCTTCCGCGTTCTGCGTTCGGTCGTCGGCCTTCACCTGCTTGCCCGATTGGCAGGCATTCAAAATACAGATGGGAATTCCCTGGCTGGTCAGCAGAGCGGCCAATTCCTGGGCTTCCACAGGGTCTGCTTTGCCCTTCGTTTCCCCCTCCAAAAACAAAAAAGCCTTTACCCCGTCGTAGCGCTCTATGTCCTGTCGCCCATACCGCGCCTGAAAAGTGTAGCGATCGGCCTGCGCTCCCTGCTGAAACTGGTCGTAGGTCATCAAGCCCCCGTGGGCATCGAAGTGGATGATATGGTAATGCCCCTCTTTCCCGTCCAAATGCTTTGACAGCGCCTCAAAGGTGCCGGGACGTAGCACTTCCACATTCACCCGCAACTGCGCTTGGTGGATGGCCTCAATCAGTGGGCGCGAAATGGTGCGATAGCCCACATCCTTCTCTTCATCAGGCCGCGCGGTCACCACCAGCAAGTTGATAACGGGGGAAGGCTGCAACGCAATGGGCGTAACGCCCTGATGAAACCGCTTGCGGGTAAACACTCCTTCCACCGCAAATGGCCTTGGTTGCTTGGGGTCTTTCAACGCCTCCCAATGGAGGGCTTGAAAGCCAGGGGAATTCCCCTCAATCTCGATCCGTAGGTTACTGAGTCCACCCTGGCACGCGTTGTGATAGTTGCTGTAGGCATCTGGATCATGCCGAAACACCTGCTCAAACAGGCTCTCCCCATAGGCGGTTACACTCGCCGCCGCCCGCTGGGCAAGCACCTGATTGTCAAACGGAAACCGAATCCACTGCTCAAAGTAAAATTCCAGTTCCCGTTCCTGCCTGCGGTCAAAGGGGTCTTGGATGGTGATGGGGTATTGGGTTTGGTTGTCGAAGCTGAGGATAGCGGCAAAGCCAGTATCCGTAGCTTGATTTTCCCGAATGAGGATCGTGGACATAGCAAGAAAATTCGATCGAGGGAGAATTGCTTTCATTCTGGCTCAGCAACCGGGCGATCGCCCATCCGGTGTGCCAGCATTCGGTGTGCCAATATTTACTCAGCGACCATCAACAGAAGAAGGGCAAGCTCTAAACAAAATGGTACATATGAACTATAATAGTTGAATGGAGTCTTGTGAATTCGCGAATGAATCTTTTAAGGCAGGAGCAGACCAGAAATCAGCGAGGAAGATGAGGGCGATCGCCTATCATTAAGGGCAATTTCATTCGCGTCGCTTAACGCTCCGTTTCGGTCTGCTTTGCCATTCGTTCCGTTCATTCATCCTGGAGTTTGCTCGGGAGGTCGCTGTCTATCATGGCTATCATTGCGCTCAAAGCCTGGTATCTCCAGGAGTATGAACCCATCCGCGAATTGGAAAAGCGGCCCCATGACTTGCGGCTCAGCAAAAACAGCTTGCTGAAGTCGGCACTGCGAGCAGATTTTCTGGATGACAGCGATGAAGTGAAGGAGTCGGATTGGTTCCAGCGCTACTTGGATGGGGAAACAGTGGAGTTCTACATCGAAGGCAGCGGTAGCTATGCGATCGCCAACGTCGATCTGATTAGCCATGAGATGTATTTCACCAAGCAAGATTCGCTCTCCCGCTTGGAACCCGTGATTTTCTTCTGCTATCAAACGGAGTTTCCCGAGGCGGCTTCTCTGTTGCGAGATGCCCTGGACGAGTGTTTGGATAAATTCAATCGGCGATCGCGCCTCCCCCTCACCCTGCAAGAGTCCCATCGCCTCACCGATGCCCCGGTGCGGCTCAACAGCACCCTGATGCGGAAGATCCGTAATTCTCTTCTGTTTGTGGCCGATGGCACACCGATCATCCAGGTGGATGGCAGTCCGCCCCAACTCTTCCCCAACCCAAAGGTGTGTGTTGAGCTTGGCTACGCCCTGCAATGCAAGCGTCCCGAACAAATTGTGTTGGCGCAAATGGAGCGCGACGATGTGCCCGGGCAATTCCCCTTCGACCTGCCCAATAGCAGCCGCGTCCTGTTCAGGGGCAAAACTGATTTGCGCAAGTCGCTACTCAGCACCCTAGAAACCCAGTTGCAGCGGTTTAATCTAGTAACATGAGCCGCCCGACTGCTGGCTACTCTCCGGAGAGCTTACCTATGTTCAGCCGCGTATCTGTCCCGCAAAGCGATCCGCCGCGATCGCCCCGTGAAACCTTGCCCACTATGTATGATCTTCCCAGCGAAGATTCTGGAATCATTTCATGTCGGATTATGATGTCTGGGGTACAGGAAGGCGTTCCCTTTTCTATACTTTTGGGGAATGATTGGGGGTGCCAATGGGTGAGTCCCGTGAGTCAACAATTGCGCCATCGCCAAAGTTGCGGGGACGACGTGGCACGCGATAGTAAGCGATAGTCAGGACAACTTTATGCCTAGAACTCCGAGCGAAATTGCTGTCCACATGATGATCGAGGGTGGACACCGGGAAGAGGTGCGTTTTCCAACAATTCAAGATTTCCAAAAGTGGTATACCGGTGAGCTGGTGCCGAAATCCGGTTCCGATGACTTTATTAATGTCCCGATCAAAAATATTCAGGGCGAATATATGGTGGTGCGTCCCTCAAAGGTGATGGCACTGCGAATTGAACCCATCTTTTCGGGGAGCGTGGATCGATTTTAATGGGGTACGGAATGCGGTTGGCATTGGGACGTTGCGCGGGGGCGATCGCCCTTAGCCTGTTGAGTGGTTTGAGTCTTGCCTGCGGGGCGATCGCCCAGATGCATCTCCAGCCGCTGGAGTTCACCGAGGTGCGATCGCGGCAGGAACGCTACTCTCTGCTGCGAGACAACCGACTCTGGCAGGATCGGGCGGCTATGCTGCAGGCGATCGACTATTCCCTGGAATACTTGGCAACCCCCGCTGCTGAAGAAGACTATGCCGAATACGCCACCACCCATGAGGGCACCGTATTTAGCCGCGATCGCGTCCGCCGCAGCCTGCTGCGTTTCCGCGAACTGGTGCAAACAGCGGCCTCCCTTGAAGCCTTACAGGCAGCAGTGCTGAATGAGTTTGCGTTTTACCAATCCACGGGCGATGCTGAAACGGGAGCGGTGGGCTTCACGGGCTATTTCGAACCCGTCTATCCGGCCAGCCGCTTCCCCACAGCGGAGTTTCGCTATCCCCTCTATGGGGAACCTGTGGATCTGGAATCCTGGGATATGCCCCACCCCACCCGAGCGGAGCTGGAGGGGGTGGATGGGTTACAGGGCAGCCAGGGACGGTTGCACGGATTGGAATTGGTATGGATGCGCGATCGCCTCGATGCGTATCTCGTACAAGTCCAAGGATCGGCGCGACTGCAACTGACCACAGGCGGCTGGATGAGCATTGGCTATGCCGGACGCACGGAGTATCCCTATGTCAGCATCGGTCGAGAGTTAGTAAACGATGGCAAGGTGCCTGAAGATGGGCTGACCCTGCCTGCTGTCATCGACTATTTTCGGCAAAATCCAGCGGAACTGAACGAATATCTGCCCCGCAACGATCGCTTCGTCTTCTTTCGCGAGACCGCTGGGCAACCCGCCATGGGTAGCCTCAATGTTCCCGTGACCTCGGAGCGCTCGATCGCCACCGACAAAACCCTCATGCCGCCGGGAGCCTTGGCACTGATTCACACCGATTTACCCTACCCCAACCCCGAGGGCAACTTGTTTCCTCGCCGCGTGACCCGCTTCGTGCTGGATCAGGATACCGGAGGCGCGATTCTCGGAGCGGGTCGGGTCGATGTGTTTATGGGAACAGGTCAAGTCGCAGGCGATCGCGCCGGGCTCATGAATACGACCGGAGAGCTTTATTACCTGTTGCTGCGCGAGTGACGCCTCAGGGAAATCACCCTACACTGGTAAAGGATTTGAGGAAGCTCTTTTATGACTACAACGCAAGATGCTCGCGAAATCATGCGGGCAGCCTACGAAAATCGCTACACCTGGGATCGCGGCTTTCCCGGCTATACCGCCGATGTCACCTTTGACT
>JBCBSJ010000012.1:0-57215 GCA_039819245.1 Cyanobacteria bacterium J06638_20 | reverse complement strand
TGTTAAGCCCATTGGCATTCTCGATGGAACTCAGAAAGATTCCTTGATTGAAGAGGTTAGTGCGGCAGTCAAGGCTGGCGTTTCCAATGTCTTAGTCGATTTTGGAGAAGTTAGCTTCATGGACAGTTCTGGTTTGGGTGCCCTGGTTGGGGCCTTGAAATCAGCTCGCGCATCTGGTGGAAACCTTTATGTTTGCTCTGTAAATGAGCAAATTCGCATTCTGTTTGAATTAACCAGTGCAAATCGATTCTTCCAAGTTTTTCATGATCAGGAAGAATTTAACCAAAAGATGATGGCACAGGCCACCGTCTGAGCTTTGGTAACTCGGGGGACATCCCAATCCTTGCATGGCATGTCCCCAACATGAATGTCTCAAACGTTAAATCCTAAACGCTAAATTCTAATATCAAAAACCCCGCAGTATAGCGGCGACTATCTTCAATCCACTTGAGATAGATCACCTTAATTTCTATAGGATTTATACATATTTTTGAAGATGTTGGCGATCGCCAACATCTTCACTGAGTTTGTCTGAGACTATGCCTCTTTTGCATAAGGCGATCTCTCGAAAAGGATATATCCGCTGACTTCGGCTACGCTCAGTCAGCGAGTCGCTACGTGCCCTGAGCACAGTCGAAGGGCACAGACTTATAGCTTGAGTTGGCCAGCAGAGGAAGTCGAAGCTTTGTCATGCCCATGAAAATGGGCATCCATCAAACACTTAAGCTGACGGAACGCGCTCTAGATATTGCTCATCCAGCAAGAAAGCGCCTCGGCTGAGACGCACACTCCAATATCCCCCGGGGCGGCGACCCAGGATAATGCCCTCTTCCCCAAGCTGAATGACATTGGGAGGGCGGAGCATCGGCATCGGTTCCGCTGTTTTGACATGGCTGGGAAGGGCAACGATACGAACGCGATCGCCCACCCCCAATGCATTTGTTTCCGACATATATGCACCAGCAAACGGTGTGTTTGGGGATTATAGCGCTTATATCAACTCCGGTTAAATAGCCGTAAAACCCAAATGTTGATCGCTGATGAGCTTGGTTTAAGCACTAGAAAAAGTTGCTAGGTAAGGCTGGGAAACACCCGAAGGACTCCTTTTGGACGATATCGCCCCAGAGTTATGGTTTGAACACCTATATATATTGTTCACTCGGTTCGGGTAAATGCTTGCCGTGTCTAGAGAGTCGTTGTCGCTGGGGGGAAACTACTCTCCAAACCATCGCTTTTGCAGCCCTTTGCAAAAGCCTTCATCGACTAGATCAGCTTCCTCGGGCTCAGGAAACGGTGTCATAATCTGAGGAGAGATTTACTTTTTGTCTGTTATGGAACCCCTGACTGCGGCAGCCCTAGCGACTTTGTTGCTCACCAACCTAGTTGAGACACTGGGAGCATCTCTGGGCGAAAAGATTCCTGACCTGGGAAGCAAAGTGTGGGAACAGGTGACTAAGTTAAAAGGCTTAATGAAAGCCAAGTCGCCTGAAACCGTAGCTGTCTTGGAGGCTGCTGAAAGCGCTCCAGTGCTCATAGATAGCCAGCCAGAGGTCTTTGGGTTGCCTGTCTTAACTCAAAAAGTTGAAGCTCTAGCCTTAGCCAATCCTGACATCGCTGCCTTAATTGATGGCTTGGACGCTGAGGTGCGCCCTCAACTGCCCGCGGCCTTTCCGGAAAAGGTGGTGCAGCAAGTTTTGTTAAAAGGCATCAAAGGGAAATCCCTTAAAGCGACTGAGCTGAGTCAGACAGCAGACCCAGCGGCGTCAAAGGTTAATCAGGAAATGCTCATCGATGTCGAGATAGAAGGGGACATAACGGTGGATGGTGCTAATCAACAAGCTTAAGCACTCAGGCTCTCAAGACTCGAAAAGGCAGTGCCTATGACCGCATCGGACTCACCCCAGCCTTCACCAAAACCAGCCCAAACGGCGTTTGAGAATGTCAAAGCAGGGCGCGATATCAAAGCGGATATCCGCCAGGAAAGCAACATCTGCATTGAAGAAAGTGCCGTGGGGAGTGCCATTGTCTCCGGCAATGGCAATACCATCTACGTAATTCAGCAGACACTGGAGCAGCGACAGGCAGCCTCCCCTCAGGAACTAGCGGCATTAGCCCCCAATCCCTACAAGGGGCTAGCGGCGTTTCAGGAGCGAGATGCAGAGCGCTATTTTGGCCGAGAGGGGCAAGTTAAGCGGCTGTGGCAGCGATTTCAGGGTTTGTATGAGCAGTCCGATGTTCCCCGATTTCTGCCGATTTTGGGCCCTTCGGGATGTGGGAAGTCGTCTCTAGCACGCGCTGGGTTTATCCCTGAACTGGCGCGGCGACCGCTGCCTAGCAAAGAAAGCCTACGGGTAGCCGTGATGGTGCCGGGGAGCCGACCACTAGAGGCTCTGGCTGGCGTGCTGGCCAAGGCTGCGACTGACGATCCACTGCCGGTGGAAAAGACCGAAGAATTTGAGCGGATATTACAGAAGTCTACGGATACTGGTGAGTACGAGGGCCTGCGGCGGATTGCGGATTTGATGCCCAACATTCGCGAGACGCCATTAGTGGTGCTAGTCGATCAGTTTGAGGAAGTCTATTCCCTCTGCAGAGACCTAGACCAGCGGCAGGCCTTCATCGGTAATCTACTCCATGCGGCAAATGACCCGACCGGTCATGTATCGGTGGTAATCACTCTGCGGAGTGACTTTTGGGGAGAAACCCAGCGTCATCAGGAACTCAATCAGATCATTGGCTCTGATTGGAGTATTAATGTCCCTGCTATGACGGAAGAGGAGTTGCGGCGCGCTATTGCCGAACCCGCTAAGCGCGCTGGCCATCCTCTGGATGAAGCCACTATTGATCTGTTAGTGAAGGATACCGAAGGTCGGGAAGGTGCATTGCCGCTGCTACAGTTTGCCCTGACGCGAATTTGGGAAGGGCTAAGTGACGGGAAAACACCTGCAGCGACTTACCGAGAGATTGACGGGGTCGGTGGTGCCCTCGCCGGGAAGGCCCAGGACTTGTACGAAAAGCTCAGTCCACCCGAGCAGGTCATTGCCCGGCGGATGTTTGTGAGCTTGGTACATCTGGGGGAAGGGACGCGGGACACGCGCCGACGGGCCAAAGTTGAGACGTTAGCGACGAGTCAAGATGACCTGGCAACGGTGAAGCAGGTCATTCGGCAGTTTTCATCACCGGGAGCGCGCTTGGTGAGTCTGGCCAATCGGGAAGGCAAGGAAACCGCGGAAGTCACCCACGAAGCACTGTTTGACCACTGGCAGTTACTGAATGACTGGTTGGATGCCAATCGGGATGATATTCGGTTTCAGCGACGGCTGGAAGCCGCTGCTGACTATTGGGATGCCCAAGGACGCCCATCTGGATTGTTGTGGCGGTCCCCGGATTTAGATCTGCTACGCCAGTTTGAGCAGCACTCTTCAGCTGATATGGCGCGGTTGTCAGTGGCATTTTTTGAAGCGGCGGACCAAGCGGAAAAACAAGAGCAGGAGCAAAAAACGCGAGCAGAACGGATCAGGCGCTGGACTTTTCGGGGAGTTGTTGCGGGTTTGCTATTCATGACGGGACTGAGTAGCTTTGCCGGATACAAAGTGCATCAGGCCGAACGACGGCGCATGCGGTTGTATGAAGCAACAGCAAGGAATTTAGCTGATACTGATCATTTAGGAAGCCTTGTGCATGGTTTAGCCGCGATCAATTTAGGGCGATCCACCTTTGTAAATCTGCCACGTTTACAACGCGATGCTTTGATCTCGACATCGCTTTTGGATAGGCCTAATCGAAACCGAGAATTCCGAGCTGTTGCCGGGCATGCTGTTGCCGGGGATTTTGCTTCGGTCGGGTCGGTGGCATTTAGCCCGGATGGGGAAACCATTGTTAGTGGTGGGGCCGATGGGACGGTGCGGCTCTGGGACCGTTCCGGTCAGGCCCTGGGTGCCCCCCTCGAGGGGCATGGTACTTGGGTCATGTCGGTGGCGTTTAGCCCGGATGGGGAAACGATTGTCAGCGGTGGGGCTGATGGGACGGTGCGGTTCTGGGACCGTTCCGGTCAGGCCCTGGGCGCGCCCCTCGAGGGGCATGGTGCTCCGGTCTGGTCGGTGGCGTTTAGCCCGGATGGGGAAACCATTGTCAGCGGTGGGAACGATGGGACGGTGCGGTTCTGGAACCGTTCCGGTCAGGCCCTGGGCGCGCCCCTCGAGGGGCATGGTGCTCCGGTCTGGTCGGTGGCGTTTAGCCCGGATGGGGAAACCATTGTCAGCGGTGGGGCCGATGGGACGGTGCGGCTCTGGGACCGTTCCGGTCAGGCCCTGGGCGCGCCCCTCGAGGGGCATGGTGATTGGGTCAGGTCGGTGGCGTTTAGCCCGGATGGGGAAACCATTGTCAGCGGTGGGGCCGATGGGACGGTGCGGCTCTGGAACCGTTCCGGTCAGGCCCTGGGCGCGCCCCTCGAAGGGCATGGTGATTGGGTCGGGTCGGTGGCGTTTAGCCCGGATGGGGAAACCATTGTCAGCGGTGGGGCCGATGGGACGGTGCGGTTCTGGAACCGTTCCGGTCAGGCCCTGGGCGCGCCCCTCGAAGGGCATGGTGATTGGGTCAGGTCGGTGGCGTTTAGCCCGGATGGGGAAACGATTGTCAGCGGTGGGAACGATGGGACGGTGCGGCTCTGGGACCGTTCCGGTCAGGCCCTGGGCGCGCCCCTTGAGGGGCATGGTGATTGGGTCGGGTCGGTGGCGTTTAGCCCGGATGGGGAAACCATTGTTAGTGGTGGGGACGATGGGACGGTGCGGTTCTGGGACCGTTCCGGTCAGGCCCTGGGCGCGCCCCTTGAGGGGCATGGTGCTCCGGTCTATTCGGTGGCGTTTAGCCCGGATGGGGAAACCATTGTTAGTGGTGGGGACGATGGTGCGGTGCGGTTCTGGGACCGTTCCGGTCAGGCCCTGGGCGCGCCCCTCGAGGGGCATGGTGATTGGGTCCTTTCGGTGGCGTTTAGCCCGGATGGGGAAACCATTGTCAGCGGTGGGGCCGATGGGACGGTGCGGCTCTGGAACCGTTCCGGTCAGGCCCTGGGCGCGCCCCTCGAGGGCGGTGCTCCGGTCTTGTCGGTGGCGTTTAGCCCGGATGGGGAAACCATTGTCAGCGGGGGGACCGATGGGATGGTGCGGCTCTGGAACCGGTTTGATCAAGCCCTGGGCGCGCCCCTCGAGGGCCATGGTGCTAATGTCAGGTCGGTGGCGTTTAGCCCGGATGGGGAAACCATTGTCAGCGGGGGGGAAGATGGGATGGTGCGGCTCTGGAACCGGTCTGGTCAGGCCCTGGGTGCGCCCCTTGAGGGCCATGGTGATTGGGTCCTTTCGGTGGCGTTTAGCCCGGATGGGGAAACCATTGTCAGCGGGGGGACCGATGGGACGGTGCGGCTCTGGGACCGTTCCGGTCAGGCCCTGGGCGCGCCCCTCGAGGGGCATGGTGATTGGGTCCTTTCGGTGGCGTTTAGCCCGGATGGGGAAACCATTGTCAGCGGGGGGACCGATGGGATGGTGCGGCTCTGGCCATCAGCTGGCTGGATTCCCTATACCTGTAATTCGCTTCGAGGATATTTGCAGGTGCGTAGCCAAACAGATGAGGTTGCCAGAGAAGCTCGTCGTCTTTGTGAGCGCTACGCCTGGAAATAACGATGTCCTGCCTGCTCAAGTCGACTTAGCTTGAGCTGAAAACAGTCCTGAGCGTTAGGATTGGAGTCGTTGCCCCGCCCCGCAACTACTACCCTGGCTCTATAGGTGAATCAGCTGCAATAAAGGGATGTGACCAGTCCGGCTCAATATGGTTGCTAGGGCACATTCCAAATGCGCTGATGATAGGCGTTTGGATCCGCGTAGGGATCGGGTGCTTCTGACCCATTGGCAGGATGGTGATGGGCATGATCGTGCCCATGTCCGTGGTCATGGCTATGTTCGTGGTCATGACTATGGTTGTGGTCATGGCTATGTCCATGGGAGTGAGTTGTATCCATAGCCGCCAAACGGAACTTGCAGAGTTCGCAGTTCATCGCCACTTGACCCGTGTGGGTTTCGATTTCGCGATCGCGCATCGTCTGGAATAACTGCGGATGTAAGCCCATTTCAGGCAGGCAGGTGATTTCAGCCTCAGGGAACTGCGCCTGCTGCTGCGCAGCAATGTCGTAAATCTTTTTCACCAGCACGCCTGTGAACAAGAAGTAGGGCAGCACAATAATGCGTTTCGGCTGGTAGAAGCGCGATCGCCGAAAGCCTTCTTCCAGTCGGGGGTGAGTAATTCCGATGAAGCAGGTTTCGACGGTGTGATAGCTACTCCCTTCCCATACCATCCGCGCCAGTTTGTAGACATCGCCATTGGCATCGGGATCGCTAGAGCCCCGACCCACAAAGAGCAACACCGTGTCCTCACGAGCGATTCCTTTGGGGTTCCAGTCGGGTTTATCCAACTCGGCAAGGCGCGATCGCCATAGCTCCAAAATTGCCGGGGTAATGCCAAAGTGCCGCCCATAGTGAAAGGTCACCTGGGGAAAGTGCTGCCGCGCCCGATCCAGTTCATTGGTGACATCAAACTTGTTGTGGCGGGCGGCGAACAAGAGGACGGGCAATACCGACAAATCGGTGTACCCCTGCTTCACGCAGGTTTCAACTCCTTGCAGGATAGTAGGTTCGGTTAGCTCCAGAAAACAGGGAATGACCGGACGCGAGGCATCGAGTGCTTGATACGCTACCGCAAAATCGAGCAAGCTCTGGCGTCCATCGGCATCGCGGCTGCCATGACCAACCAGCAACAGGGGACGCTGCTGGGGCAGTGGCAGCAATTTGGGTGTCGGCAACGGGTGGTACGGGCGATCGATCGCGGGCAATGCCTCCAACGGCAAAGACGACGCAGACAAATTGGACATATCGCAAACAACCCCTCTCCTGTGCATCGCAGGAAATAGAGTGAAAAACCAATGGACTGGCATTCTGACTGAGGAAGCGACAGGGGGCGATCGCTCTCGCCCACGCAACTCACTCCCATCACAGCTGCGGCACAGTGCCGGACTTTCACCGGGCTTTCCCAATCCATCGCTGTTCACAGTGCTTGGAGATTCTACCCCATGTCTTGCTTTTAACAGCTTGCGCAAACATAAAATCTAGGGCTTTACGCATCTGGCGCGACAACTCAAACATCATCGAACTGTGTAAGCTCTGAAACTCTAAAATTCCTCGTGGGTAGGGTAGACGCTACCTATCCTTCCATGAAGGTTTTTGATTATTTCGTTTTTCTGGAATCCGCTGATACAGCGTCCCTGAAATGCTTACAAACCCGGCCTCTATTCTTGGTAAATTCCCTATTGCGACAAAAGTGGACGTTGGTCCCACCGACCCTTAGAATGAGTGCTTAAAGAAATTCTTAACAAATCCTAAAATGGATGGAGCGCATTGATATGAAGCAACGTGGAGCAACCGTCTGGTTTACTGGGCTCAGTGGTGCAGGGAAAACGACGATTCGTATGGCTGTCGAAAAGGAACTGCGCGATCGCGGTCTCAAAGTTGAGGTTTTGGATGGCGACATCGTGCGTCAGTACCTCACCCGCGACTTGGGTTTTAGTAAAGCGGATCGGGACGAAAACATTCGCCGGATTGGGTTCGTCTCCCACTTGCTGACACGCAATGGTGTGATTGTTCTGGTTTCGGCAATTTCCCCCTACGCTGCCATGCGTCAGGAAGTGCGGGAGCAAATTGGCGATTTCGTCGAAGTTTACGCTAACGCACCTTTGAGTGTGTGCGAAAGCCGTGATGTGAAAGGGCTTTACAAAAAAGCACGGGCCGGCGAGATCAAGCAATTCACGGGGATTGATGATCCCTACGAAGCGCCAGCCAATCCTGAAGTCGAATGCCGTACTGATCTAGAAGCCCTGGAAGAAAGTGCTGCGAAGGTTTTGAGCTACTTGGAATCCAAGGGCTACATTCCATCGGCTCTGGCAACGACCGCGAATGGCAATGGCGGAGTGACGGCAAACTAATTCAGTTGCTTTGTTCCGTAACGGCTTAAAGATTAATACCTCACGAAGAGGGTGCGACCAAAACGGTGGCACCCTCTTCTGCTTGTTTCATCTACTTGTTGCTCTCGCTGACGGGGAAGCGGTTGATGTCGCGGATAGCGGCGATCGCCGTTGTCTTCAACTGATTGGGTAGGTGGGGCACATGGGGAATTTGGGCGAGGAAATCTAGGGTGCGCCGCAGGATACGGACGATGTCGCCTTCATCTAGGCTGGTGCTGGCGCAGAGGTCGCGCCAAATTTTGGCATCAGTTTTGAGAATGGCCAGATCTTCTTTGCTCCATTCCTCCTCTGCTTCCTCCTCATCAAGGTCATCCTCACCCCGATCGCCCTCAGCTAAGTCTTCCTCCGCTGTTGCCTCATCGATCGCTTCTTCAACATCGAGGGAAGCCATTGCAGAACGACCATTGGTGTTTACGTCTGAAGCTTCAGCCTCATCATCCTCTGCTTCCAGCTCTACCAGATCATCATGGGCGCTCTCGACCCATCGTTCCACCAGGGCCACAAAGTCATACTCCATCCACACAGGCACATTGACTTGGTGGCGCATTTGTAGGCGGTTCAGCTGACGGCGGATGGGTTGTAGTCCTTCCAGTGCTTCTTCGACTTGGGGCGAGAGGTCGTAGTCCGTCCAGATATCGGGGCGAGAGACTTCAGTGGAAAGCGCCGCGCAGACCGCTGCAAATTGCGAAGGGGTGAGGCGATCCAGTTCACCCGACTCCAATGCCAGCCCCAACCAGAGTTCGTTATCTCCCCGAATGGCCGCGGCAATTTCGCCCCGTTCGGTCGGTGAGATGCGCCCATGTTCGTTGGGTTCCTGTAGGCAGTTGAACTCTTTCAGAATCTCGACTAGTTTGAGGAACTCCTGCCAATAGCGCTGGGTGTGTTTCCTGAACTTAGCCTGGCGATCGCTCAACTCATCCTGCAACCGCTGGATGCGATGATAACGCTTTAAAAACTGTGCCCCACCGTGGTCTCCCTGGTTAATGGGGTGCGCAGCTAACCGTTGCTCCAAATCTTCTACTTTTTGCAGTTGTTCCCGCACTTCTGGTGCCATTTCCTCGACCGGATCGACCGCAGGAATCTGCTGGGCGATCGCCGCTGCTTTTTCGTTGCCACCACGGGTTTGCCCAAGTTTGCGGGGCATGTCACTGGGCGGATCGAGGGTATCGGCCTCCGTCACCCGAGGAATTTCCGCATGCAGGCTAACCACATCATGGACGGTTGCCACATGCCAGCGGTTATCGCGGGAAAGGCAGATTAGATAGGGAAACTGCCCCGAGCTTTGAGCCTTCGTAATCAACACCGAAGGTAGGGGTTCCGGCACCGGAACATGCTTGCCCTTGAGCGTGAGAATGGTTCCGGCGATCGCAAAGGGCAGCGCCGTCAGCAAATCCTTCGACTGGATCTCCATAGCCTGCTGCTGCAAAATCTTCAGCAACCGCCTTTCTTCTTTCAGCCATCCATTCAGCTTCTCGAATTCCAGCAGCGTCGCTTCATCCACCGCCCCGAGCTGGTTCTGTTGCCGTTGCAGTTCGGCTTCCAGGTCACGAATGCCCTGGTGCTGCGGCTTCAGGTGCAATGTTGCCAAATACTGCCCAAAGCTACGCTCGATCAGGTCTCGTGATTCTTCTAAGGTATGGATCTGCAACAGATTCAACACCATGCCATAGCTGGGGGTGAACTGGCTGACCAGGGGATCAGAAGACGCCGTTGCTAGGTGAGCTGCTTCTTCAGATCCTTCAAAGCGGGTTTGCACTGTTACCACATGACCGCGCACATCCATGCCCCGCCGCCCCGCTCGCCCCGCCATTTGCAGGAACTCCGAGGCCGTTAGCAACCGATGCCCATTATCCGTCCGCTTCGATAGCCCTGAAATGACCGTTGTGCGGGCAGGCATGTTGATCCCAGCGGCCAGGGTTTCTGTCGCAAACACCACTTTGATCAGCCCAGCCTGAAACAGTTCTTCGACCAGTACCTTCCACACGGGCAAAACCCCGGCATGGTGGGCAGCAATGCCCCGATGGAGGGCATCCATCTGGTTGGCGCGCTGGGCTTCGGGGTTGCGCTCTAGAAACGCGGCGACCCGTCGTTCGATTTCCTGCGCCTCAGCGGGGTTAACCAGGGAAAGATTGCCCATATCTTTGACAGCGCGATCGCACCCTCGCCGACTGAAGATAAAGAAGATGGCCGGCAGCATATCCGCCTCAGCTAAGCGCAGCACCACCGATGCAACGGTTGGGGCATCGGGGCGGCGTGGACGTCCATTACGGCTGTTTCGCCGAGGCTTACGGCGCTTCAGCGCGGGGTTAATGGCCGTGCCCTGGTCATTGAGCAGTTTCACCATGCGGTTGGTATCGCAGAAGTGAAATTCCAGTGGTACCGGGCGATAGTCGGAGTAAATCAGTTCGGTCGGCCCATGGACCTCTGCAATCCAATCTGTCAGTTGACCACTGTTATCGATGGTGGCTGAGAGCGCTACCAATTGGATGTTGGGCGGGCAATAAATAATAGATTCTTCCCAGACCGTTCCCCGCTGGCTGTCGTTCATGTAGTGGCATTCGTCTAGCACCACCGCATCAACCCCTTCCACCGACGTACCCACCTGCCCGATGGGTGTGCCATAGAGCATGTTGCGAAAGATCTCGGTGGTCATGACCAAGATGGGAGCATCTCGGTTAATGGAAATATCGCCTGTCAGCAATCCCACATTTTCATCACCAAACTCCTCTCGAAAGTCCCTTAGTTTCTGGTTCGACAAGGCTTTGAGGGGAGTCGTGTAGAAAACACGATGGCTGGGAGTATCCCCATCGGAGCGGGCCTCATTGGCCGCGAGCGCCCGCCGGATGGCATATTCTCCAATTAGCGTCTTACCGGAACCTGTGGGTGCACAAACCACCACCGATTTCCCAGCATTCAACGCGGCGATCGCCTCCAATTGAAACGAATCGAGTTCAAAGGGAAACCATTGCTTGAGGTCTATATCGCTTTTCGAAGGAGAAATAGTCACAGAATTGGACAGCTTCGTTCAGTCTCATCATAGAAGCGAATCCTAGGAATGGCGATGAATTCTGATGGGGTTCTGTTCTTAACGATAGCTGCGCCTAATTTGTACGCAAAACTTGTTCACAAATTAGGCGCTGTTTTCAGAGAGAGTGCGACGCACTTTAATAAAATCAAATATTTTCTGAAAGCCCCGCAGCGCCGGACTTTCAGAAAATATTTGTCCCATTCTTAATGCGTAAGGCATACATCAATATTCAGCGATCGCCCAGTAAAAAAGAAAACGCTTCACCCATTATGGAACTTGCCATGGAAAAAAGCGTCAACGGTTTGGATACCGTGACCCAGATCCAGTAGGGTAGTGTAAGGTGTTCCAAGATATCGTGATATTTCCTTTACCCTGCGGTCTCAATTAAGGATTAAGGCCTCAAAACTTCATGTATGCAGGGGTTTTAATGCGGTACTTAAAACAAAGCGGTGAGAGAAATTTTGATCCATTGACAGAGCCATCAGTTGAATGTTGTGTTAACTGACACAGTCCTCAGAGGCGTCTTCACTGGCTCTATCCCCAAAGCGCGTTCACTCGTTTTACTTGTCCCTGAAAACTTCAAGGAAGATTTATGGTTTTCCTTTGGAATTTGAGTAAATCCATATAGAAGATAAGGCATTTTGATACAAATGCTTCTGCCCCAAAATTTCTTGAGCTAGGTGACTTGAGCTAAGCATTGGGGTTTTGCTTATCTGTGGTGCGAGTTGCTCTCTCTCTCTAATGGTTTCCTCCCAGTGGCGTCTGGGAAACCAGCCCGTTCTCACTTGGGTGGCTCTTTGTTCTACGGCAAAGCAATTAGACCAGGGCAAAGCGGCTAATCCTGGAAACGTTGCCAGACATCTTCATTGGCCTATTGATGAGAGGAGCTGTGCATAGAACATATCGCCCAAACATACGAACACTTTTAACCATGCAATTTCTATTAAACGCATTGCCCCAAAAGGCACTGGCATTGCCCAAAAGGGCACTGCACAAAAATCAGGCATTTACCTATCATTCCGATATTTCATGGAAGTTTGGGGCAGTTTCAGGTTTTTTCCCATCACTGCTCCATCTTCTCTCTTCAAAGCTACAGTTAGATTAGAATTTCTTGCTTTTGCGGAACGAAGACTGAGGGCAATCACCCCTCAGTTTTCCCAGGGGTTTGCATTCTTACGCAATCTGAGCCGTCAGGCTAGCTGGCATTCGTGTTTCGTGGATTGGCACTTCAAACCCTTGCCTGAGGAGGGGAAGAAGTTCAGCGAACCAGCGCTAATAAACGGCTCGATGGAAGATATTAGGCATATCAGAATTGGAAACGGTTGAACGGCTGGGACGTAATAAGCCTATGGCTAAGGTGCTGACAACAGAATGGTGGAAAAGAAAACACTCTCCCCTTCCCTTAACCTGGAATCGGGTATGGAATCGTTGCTTGCCAGGGCTGGTTGCTCTCCTGATTCTTCTGGCGCTAACAAAAATTGGCCTTAGCAATGCACTCGAAAACTTGGCGTATGATGCCTTGTTCCACCTGCGAGGCTCCCAACCCTGGAGTTCTGAGCTAGTCGTCATAGAAGTGGACGAAGCTCGCCTCATGCCGCAGCAGGGAGAGTTTTCCCACTTTCGGTATCGCCTCACCGAACTTCTGAATGTACTGGAGCGTGGAGAGCCAAGCGTCGTTGTACTCGATTTACTCGCGACGGAACGGACGCCCGCTGATACCAAAATGGCTGAGGCGATGCAAGTCAACGGTATGGTCGTATTGTCTCAATCCTGGGATGAACAGGGGTTAGTGCTGGAACCCGTAACCCAACTACGTGAAGCGGCTTGGGGAATTGGCCATAGCGGACAACAGCGAGACAACGACGGGATTATCCGTCAAATTCCGCTTATTTATAGAGACGTGCCTGCGCTTTCAGTGGTGACGGCCAATGCCCATCGCTCGACCGCCGATCGCCTCTCCTCAGTACCCGTCGAAGACACACCGCTTTGGATTAACTGGCCCGGTCCCGCCCATCTCGTCACCCACTATCCATTGCAGGATGTGTTGAGCGGGATCATTCCAGTCCAGGCGTTTCGCGATCGCATTGTGCTAGTGGGACTAACCACGCCCTACTTCGATAAGCTGCAAACACCCTATGATCGCGATCGCCCGACCCACGGCATTTACCTCCATGCTGCTGCCATTAATAACTTGATCGAGGAAAATGCTCTCCATCGCCCTGGGCAAGGGATTTGGATCATTATGCTATTGCTGGGAGGCCCTATTCTAAGCGGCTGGATTACCGACTGGCGCTTTGAATATCGTATGGGTTTCTGGCTCTTGTTTTCAGCGCTTTGGAGCGGGCTGGGTCTATTTCTCTTTCATCAAGACATCTGGATTCCCATTGCAATGCCGCTGCTGCTCGTCAGCCTAACTAGTATTGTGGTGGCCACCAAAGAGCAGCACCGCATCAATAAGCTGTTGCGTCAGAGCGAAGAACGTTATGCCTTGGCGGTGCAGGGATCGAGTGGTGGGTTGTGGGATTGGGATCTCAGAGCCGATCGCATTTACTTTTCCCATCGATGGAAAGAAATGATTGGCGATGAGATGATTGGCGATCGCCCCAAAGACTGGTATCAACGGGTGCATCCCGATGATTTGGCATCGCTACAAGAGGCAATTACCAACTATATTGGGGGCAAAAGCGAACGGTTTGAGAATGAGCATCGGCTGCGGCATCAGGATGGAACCTATCGCTGGATGCTCTGTCGCGGAGCATCGGTGTGCGATCGCCAGGGCAGCCCATACCGCATGGCGGGATCGCAAATCGACATTTCCTCTCGCAAAAAAGTTGAAGAGAAAATCTGGCGGAGCGCTTACTACGACGAGCTAACCGACTTACCCAACCGCACGTTTTTCATCGACCAGTTGCGACGGGCGATCGCTGATTCCCAAAAGAATGCGCTGTATATCTATGCTGTGCTGCTGTTGGATGTGGATCGCTTCCAGGTTGTCAACAACAGTCTGGGCAATGAAGTCGGCGATCAATTACTCGTGGCGATCGCCCATCGTCTCAAAGGCTTTTTCTCTAGCCAATCTATCATTGCCCGTCGATCGGGGGATGAGTTTCTCATCCTGCTAGAAAATATTCAGGATCAGCGGGATACCACCCACACCGCCGAACAAACTCAGCAGATCATTTCGCTGCCGTTTCACCTCGACGGTCATGAAGTCTATGTTTCCGTTAGCATTGGCATTGCCCTTGGGTCTGGACGCTACAAAGCTCCTGAGCATTTGTTGCAAGACGCGGATACAGCCCTGCACCGCGCCAAAGCCCAGGGCAAAGCGCGGTATAAAATCTTCGACCCTGTGATGCACAACCGCATGGTGGCACGGCTCAAGTTAGAAAACGATCTACGCCGTGCCATCTCTAACGAACAGCGGTATATCGATGTTGATGAATCTGGGCAGCCTATGCTTCCAGAACTCGTCCTGCACTACCAGCCCATCTTCGATTTAACCAGTCAGCGCATTTCTGGATTTGAAGCGCTATCTCGCTGGCAGCATCCCACTAAGGGGTTCATGAATCCGGGACAGTTTATTGCCATGGCCGAGGAAACGGGCCTGATCATTCCCCTTGGTTGGTGGATTTTGCGTGAAGCCTGTCGTCAAATGCGCCATTGGCAGAAACAATTTCCTGACCTCACAGAGATCACCATGAGCGTTAACTTGGCAAGTCGTCAGTTCACGATGCCCGACTTGACCAGCACCATTCAACTCATCCTCGAAGAAACAAGGCTTTCGGCTCGTAACCTCAAGCTTGAAATCACCGAAAGTACCATCATGGATACCGGAGAAAAGGTAACCAAGGTGCTCAACAAACTCCGCTCCCTAGGTATTCGCCTGGCGATCGATGACTTTGGCACGGGCTATTCTTCATTGAATTATTTGTACCAATTTCCGATTAATACACTGAAAATCGATCGTTCGTTCATATCCAAGATGATGATTTATCCTCGCCATGTCCCAATAAGAAAAGGAGATGACAGTACTGAAATTGTGCGAACCATTGTGAATCTAGCCCACAACCTGGGTATGGATGTCACAGCCGAAGGGGTGGAAACAATGGACCAATGCGACTATCTGCATGATATGGGGTGTGAGTACGGGCAGGGCTATTACTTCTCCAAACCTCTTACCCCCGAGGCCGCAACGGCAATCCTTGCTGAGGCGTCCACCGTGACTCAGTCGGCCTACAACTCTGACCATCCGCCGAAAACAGATTATTCCTTAGGAAACAATGTTTCTCCTAATCACCAGACCAATGGTCAGGCTAATGGCTCTACCAACGATCCATCCATTGGGCAACCCCGCAAAACTGCGCATTCCCAAGACCCGCAACCTTCTTTAGAAGATTAGCTAGAACTTGTATCAAATCCAATTGAAGAACCAATCATTTTTTGTAATCCCTATGTTTCGGGACTTGCAAAATGGTCTGGTTTTAACGGAGCGGGAGCGCCTATTAGTTTGGCTCTCCGTGAAGGCTCCGGACGATCGCATCGGCGACGCGGCAAACATCCTGCATGGGACCCGCATCGTGAACCCGCAAGATATCTGCTCCACCAGCGATCGCCCCATAACAAGCCGCCGCCGTTCCCCAAACCCGTTGCTTGGGATTGGCTTGCTTGAGCAACTTACCGATAAAGCTTTTGCGAGATGGGCCAACCAAAATCGGGCAGCCCAGGGCTTTGAGTTTGGGCAACTGGCGAAGAACATCGAGATTTTGATCCACTGTTTTAGCAAAGCCGATGCCTGGGTCGATTGCGATATGCGCTTTGGGGATGCCCTGGGCGATCGCCGCCTCAATCCTTTCTGCAAGGAAATCGATGATTTCTTCCATCAAATCCTCATATTCCGTGAATTGCTGCATCGTTTTCGGGGTTCCGCGAATGTGCATGAGGATGATGGGAACCCCTAGGTCGGCCACGGTGGATAACATTTCAGGATCGTAGGTTGCCCCCGAAATATCGTTGATGATGTTGGCTCCTGCTTCGACAGCGCCACGGGCGATCGCCGCCTTCGTCGTATCCACAGAGATGATCGTGGATAGGGGTGAAAACTGGTCTGAACCCGCACGAATAGCGCGGATGGCAGGTAAAACCCGTCGGGCTTCTTCTTCCAGAGACACATCGTCAGCCTGTGGGCGGGTGGATTGCCCACCAATATCAAGGATATCGGCACCGCCATTGACAAGGTGATGAGCTTGCTCTAGAGCTTGTGCAATATCAACAAAATCGCCCCCATCGCTGAAGCTGTCAGGCGTCACGTTCAACACACCCATCAAGTAAGTGCGATCGCCCCAACTCAGTCGCTCTCCATTCGGAAATTGCCACATTTTTCTAGTTCTACTCTGTGTCTATTGGGTCGTACATGTGTAATATGGCGCTCGTCATCTGACGGTTCTTTCGCGGAAAGATAATCCCCAACAGCCCATCTTCCTCTAGCCATACCCATTGAGCTTGGGATCATTCTTTTTTTGAAAGCCGCGCAGTGCATGGCTTTCAAAAAAAGAACATATTGCCTAATGGTACAGACGCTTAATCCAGCAAACGCTCTCAATCCAGCAAGCTCTCTTTTAGAGCATAGGCAATTTGCTGCTGTTGCTCCGGATCAAGTTCCGGGAACATCGGCAGCGATAGCACTTCCTGAGCAACCTGCTCGGTGACTGGTAACTGCTCAGGTGCATAGCCCAGATCGGCATAAACCGACTGTCGATGCAGCGGCACGGGGTAGTAAATCATCGACAAGACGCCCCGCTCCTGCAATTGCTGGCGCAAGCGATCGCGCCTTGCCCCACCATCCGGTTCCCCCAACACGCGAATCGTGAACTGGTTCCACACACTCATCCCGCCTTTGGCCGGATGGGGTAGGGCAATGCCTGGGATTGGTGCAAGCATATCTAAATAATGCTGGGCAACCGTGCGACGCTGCATGTTGAGCCAATCGAGATGCTGAAGTTTAACCCGCAAAACAGCTGCCTGCAAGACATCAAGCCGACTATTGATACCGATCGCCTCGTGATAGTAGCGGGTGCGGCTACCATGCTCCCGCAGGATACGAATGCGCTCGGCGATCGCCGCATCATCCGTCGTCACTGCCCCGGCATCGCCACAGGCTCCCAGATTTTTGGTCGGGAAAAAGCTAAAGCATCCAATATGTCCAATGCTGCCTACCTTTTTGCCATTCCAGCAAGCGCCTGTTGCCTGGGCACAATCTTCGATGACAAAGAGGTTGTGGAACTGGGCGATCGCCATCAATGCCGTCATCTCCACCGGATGACCAAACAAGTGCACGGGCATAATGGCTTTCGTCTTCGGCGTGATCGCTGCCTTTACCTGAGCGACATCCAAGTTAAAGGTGTCAGGCTCAATATCAACGAAAACAGGAGTCGCACCAACCGCACTAATGGTTTCCGCCGTTGCAAAGAAGCTGAACGAAGTTGTGATAACTTCATCTCCAGCACCAATCTCTAGCGCTCGCAAGGCCAGGTATAACGCATCGGTTCCTGAATTACACCCAACACAGTGGTCACTACCAATGTATTGGGCAAATTCAGCTTCAAATGCCTGCACGATAGGACCATTGATATATTTGCCGGAGGACAGCACGTCAAGGACGGCCGCATCAATGGCATCGCCAATCTGTGTGTATTGCCGGGTCAGGTCGAAAGGAGGAATGAGGCTCACGCGATGTAAGGGGGAAGAAGGACAAGGAAAACACGCCGCTGAGGGCTATCATCGACACCAAAACTGGATGGAAGGTGCTCCGCGCAAACGATCGATCGGTTCTCTTTAGGCAGTGAGAATATAGGCAGTAAGAACAAACCGACTTAGCAGCTAGTGCTATGCCAATGCCATCTCAGTGTTATACCTTCGCTTATGTTCCCAAATTGTTGGATCGATTGCTGAGTGAAATGGACAGTTTTACTCAAATTGGGAAGGCCACTTTCAAAATCCATCTCCAAAATCTATCTTCAAAATCATGGGTAGGGCTGGGATACACGAGGAATTAAACACCACAGGGGAGCAGGAGTAGCCACAGATGAATGAAGCCATTGAACTGACATGGGTGCGGCTGAGTTGGGCATTGGGGTTAATGGTGATCGCCGTTGGTCTCTCCGCATGGCAACAATTGGGTTTGGAAATGAAGCTGGGCATTGCTACCCTACGCACCATCCTGCAGCTATTACTGGTAGGCTACTTTCTTGCCCTAGTTTTTACGAATCAAAATCCCTGGTTCGTATTGGGGATTGTGCTAATCATGGTCAGCATTGCGGCTGTTGTTGCCCGCAATCGCATCAGCCGCAAGGTGCCCTACATTCTGCCACTGACGGGAGGGGTTTTGCTGTTTACCATCACGTTTACCTTGACCTACGTTAATTTGCTGGTGGTGCGCCCCGAACCTTGGTTCAATCCGCAATATCTGATTCCGCTGGCAGGGATTCTTCTGGGTAACGGCATGAGCGCAGCGGCGATCGCCGGGGAGCGTCTAGTCAACCGCCTGACCAACAGCCAGGTCGAGATCGAAACCCATCTCAGTTTGGGAGCATCGCCCCGCCAAGCCACCCGTGGCTATCGCATCGAAGCCATGCAAGCAGGATTGATCCCCATCCTCAATGCCATGACCGTTGTGGGGATTGTCAAGCTACCCGGCATTATCACCGGGCAACTGATCAGTGGTGAAGATCCACTGAATGCCGCCCTCTATCAAATGCTGATCCTGTTTATGCTGGCATTTACCGACTTGCTCTCAACCCTGCTGATTACCCAGGGCATTTACAATCAGTTTTTCAACTCTGCCGAACAACTCGTTCGGCATTAAGTAATCCCCATGATTTATGGGTTTACGGGCAGTGCCCGCAAATCCATAAATCATCAAACTGCGTTATTTATGATTGTTGATGAACGAGGCAGCATATAGAGTAATGGAAAACTCCATGATGTATCAGGTTCCGTCGGAGTGGCATGAACCACTACAGACGATCGCCCAATCCAGTGGCCAATCTGTGGACAGCGTAATCGAGCGAGCGATCGCCCTCTACCTCAGTCGGGAAGCCGTGGCAGCTCCCTCCATGTCCGCTGGAATGTCCTATGAGGACATCGAAAATGAACCAGACGAGGTTTTGTGGGACTTCGTCGATGCCCCTCCGCCAAATCCTCATGCTCCTGCCAATAGTGCCTTCGATGAAATGGACGACGAGCCGGATGAGGTTCTACCCGGCTTCTTGTAGATTCTGGCTGCTATAGGGAGAGCGTACGGGGATGCCCGTTGCCTGTTGGAGGCGATCGCCCATTGCTTGTAGAGCATCTTGGCTGAGGGGTTTGAGTGACCGCACCGGATAGCTACGCTCCTCTGGCTGGTGATTGCCCCGCGCCTCCAGCTCATGTTTCAACGGCTTGGGCCGGGTGGGCGTGTTGAGCTGGATTTCGTTGGGGTGGAGCGATCGCACAATCTCGGCATAGACCGCTTCCTCCTCCGCAGACCAGGGCGCGAGGATCATGGTCTGAATGTCGAGGCGATTGGGGAAGCGATCGCGAAACTGTCGCATTCCCTCCACAAGCTGTTCCAGAGTGAAGTTTGGAGTGGAACGATTCACCCGACGCAGCTGATCCGGTGTCACGGCATCCAGCTTCATGGAGACGCAATCGGCCAATATCAGGGCATCCTGCACCGCCGACTCACCCAGCAATGTGCCGTTCGTGAGGACGACGCTGGGGCGATGGGTCATCTCTCGAATCAAGGTGAGAATTTCACCCAAGTTCAGTGCCAGAGTTGGCTCTCCACTGCCGCTCAGGGTAACAACATCCACATCCCAGGGCGCTGCTGCTGCCAGATCAGTGCGAATGCGATCGGTAGGAATAAAGATGTGGCGATCGCTGATATGCTGCTCGATCGCCCCTAGCTGGCAATACACGCAGTCGAAAGAGCAGGTGGAGACAGAGCCTATGGGATCGATGCCGAGAGAGCGGCCATACCGCCAGGAGGTGACGGGGCCATAAACAACCTTAAAGTCGGCATCGGATGGAGAAAGGGTGGAGGATTGCATGGATCTTTTGAAGGGAACCACAAGGGACTGGAGAGCATGCCCGAACATTCCTTGACTCTATCGTCGTGTCGGTAGCAGCGCCTGAATCCTAAGCTTGAATTAACCTCCGTCAAGAGCTGGCCAAGAGCGAGGGGCTTCCGGTTTCGCTGGGAAGTTACAAACGACGCTCGACTTGGAGCATCCGCTGATAAGAAAGCCAACCCAAGATGACCATGCTTCCAGCAAAAATGGCGAGGAACCGGAGGTGAGGGGCAATATCAGCCACGGTATCGCCATTGGCTGCGATACCTAGCAGGGCTTCATTCATATGAAACACGGGGTTGAACTCTGCAATCCGCAGCAAACTATCAGGGAAGAGGGAGGCGGGAAGAAACGTGCCGCCGAGGATCAGTAGGGGAACGCCGAAAGCGGCGACCAGGGCATTGACATCTTCGGTGCGGCGGGCAAGCTGGGTGCCGAGAATGAAGCCGACGCCGACATAGGCGAGGATGCTGAGCAAGATAATCAGCAAGCTGAACCAGGGGTTCCCCGTGAACTCGGCTCGTTGGGAAAGGGCGATCGCCCCCACCAGCATCGACTGCCCCAACCCAATCACACTATGCGCCAGAAAAATTCCAAGAAAGTAGGAGAAACCACTAAGGGGAGAGAGGAATAGCCGTTTGAGGGTGTGATGCTCCCGTTCGGACACCACCGTGGCGACGCTTCCCCCCAGACAACTGAAAAACAGCGCCGCCCCTACCAGACTAGGGGGTGCCGCAAAGGCAAAGGCTTCGGCGGTGGTGAGTTGTGCCCGTTCTTCCAAAATAAGCGCATTCAGCACCAGCACAACGGCGGGGAAGATGGCCCAAAAAATCAGGCTGCGACGGCGATGGAACAGCTCCAGCAAAATCCGTCGAGCCACGGCATAGGATTCACGTCCGGTTTTCTGCAACCCGTTGCTTTTTGGCCATCCACTGCCTGCACTGCCTGGGCGATCGCCCACTTGTTGGTTTCTTCTGTGCATAGTCTAATTTCCTCAATCATTTACCCCAAAAGCTTTTGACGCCTATCGGCAAGGATTTGTTGGGCAGGTTTGTTAGGGTAATTAACGGCTTGAGCCGCTATCTATCTACCCGGAACATTACGGCTTATTTCTCCGACTGATCCTGTAGCCAGTCCTGGAAAGGCTCGGCTCTGTCTCCTCTTGGATTGTGGGAACGGGAAAGCTGTCCTAATATTACAAAGAATCACACTCCCACACGGGTTGGACAGCGTTGCAGTGCCTGAGCGATCGCCCTCTCGCTAACGTCGAGCGATGATTTTGGTTAGGCTTTTCCCTGGTTATCCAATAGACCAATGGGCGAAAGCATTCACGCAAAGGCTGCATTCACTTGTCTGAGCTTTCCCTGTCTGTCCATCCTCAAAACTAAACGTTAGACCTAAGACCAAGCGCGGCGTTGATTTCTGTAAGGTAGTCACTTTGTTTGCCTGTTTGCTACCTTTCGCTGCGTCCCTTCGCTAAATTATCCGAGCGTCACAATTCATGGATCAAAAGTCTGATTCCCTTTGGCTCCAGGCCTTCTCCCGTCGAACGGTCCTGAAGTTGTTTGGTGTGGGAGCGATCGCAGGAGCCGTTGGTTATTCCCGTTTAGAAAAACCGCAGCCCTCAGTTTATAACCAGGACACACTGGACTTGCCCCGCCAGGTGGGTCGCCAAGCCTCAGCGGTAGTTATCGGTGGGGGATTGGCTGGATTAGCCGCTGCCTATGAGCTAAGCCAGCGGGGCGTGGCCGTTACCCTGATCGAGCGATCGCCCCAACTCGGTGGCAAGATCGCCAGCTGGGATATCGAGGTCAACGGTGAACCAATGCGGATGGAGCATGGATTTCACGGCTTTTTCCCGCAGTATTACAACCTGTTCAACTTGGTGGAAGAACTCGAGATCCGTCAAAACTTTAAGTCTCTGAACTTCTACTCGGTGGTCTATCGCGATGGCTACAAGCCAGAGGTCTTCCGGCCCAGCCATTCCGCCTTTCCCTGGAACGTTGTTGATTTGGCCGTTGCATCCCCCAACCGCTTCAAGTGGGGCATCAACCTGGCCAAGCTGAAGCATCTAGAAGTGTTTCGCGAAATCACTGGATTCAGCAACCCCGCCACCTTTGAGCGGCTGGACGATCGCTCCGTCGCAGAATGGGTCGAGAGCGACTTTCCCCGTGGGTTGTATGACCTATACTTCTTGCCCTTTGCCAAATCCAGTCTGAATGCGCCGGACGTGATGAGCGCCGGGGAGCTCATGCAGTTTTTCCACTTCTACTTCTTCGGTAATCCCGAAGGACTAGCATTCAACGGCACCCGGCAGGATATGGGACGCAGCCTGGTTGACCCGATCGCCCAAACCATCACCAACAATGGAGGCCGCATCCTCACCCAAGCAACCGTTAGCGGCTTGCACTGGCAGGATGGCAAGGTGTCGGGCATTACCGTGCAGCAGGGCAGCGGCCCAATCGAGGGCAATGTGCCGTTTTGGGTGGAACAGAATCCACTACTAAGCACAGAAGAGCTGGAATACTTTGGAGCGGGCGATCGCCTCTTCACGCTCTTGCCGGGGGGCGATCGGGCGCTTTCCCTCACCTGCACTCACCAAGGCTGTAGCGTTCATCGGGGAGTGCTAGCCAGCGGCGACGGGTTCCAATGCCCTTGCCACGGAGCAGCCTATGATGCCCAGGGAACGGTTGTCCAAGGACCGGCTGAGAAGAATCTAGGGCAATATCGGGTGCTAAAGCGTGATGGCAATCAAGTGCAACTGGTTGCCCTGAATTCGGCGCGGCGTTCATCGCAAACTCTTGCCGAGGAAACCCTGGATGCGGACTATTACGTTCTTGCCGCCGATATTCCTGGCATTCAACACCTCTTCTCCCTGTCCGAGGGAGAACCTCATATGACTGTTGCGGCTCAGGTAAATCAATTGCAGACCGCTGATCCCTTTGCAGTCGCCCGCTTCTGGTTCGATCGCGATTTCGACTGGGAGCATAGTTGGTTTACCTCCCTCTCGGGCTATCGCCTCACCGACAGCATCACCCTTTACCACCGCATCCAGGATGACTACATCGCCTGGGCTGAAAAGACTGGAGGTAGTGTCGTCGAACTACACGCCTACTGCTACAAGGAGCGAGAATTTCCCACCCAGCAAGCCCTACTCAATAGGTTTGAGGCTGAACTTTACGAAATCGTCCCCAGCCTTGAGTCAGCACAGATGCTGCATCGGCAACTGGTAAACCAGAAGAACTTCGCTGGATTTCCACCGGGCAGTTTCCGCGATCGCCCAGAGTCTGCCACTCCGGTGCCTAACCTCCTGTTCGCGGGGGATTGGGTGAAAATGCCATTCCCCTGTGGTCTGATGGAACGCGCCGTCAGCAGCGGCTTCCTCGCCGCCAACGAAATCCTCTATCGCGAAGGTTGCCAGCGCCGTACCCTCTACACGGTTCAACCCGCTGGGGTTTTGTCGATCTTAAGCTAGAAGCTCCAAGCTGGGTTATTTTGGCGGTGTAGGGGATGCTAAGTGTAGCCGAAACGTTTCCATCTCAAGGATTTGATGCGTTAGTGAATGCGTAATGTATCTTCCGGCAACACCATCACAATATCAATCCGGCTGTTCACAGTTTGGATAAGCTAAAACTAGCCCTACAGTCGTGAGAGAGGACCTGAAATCAATGACAAGCCGTGAGCAATTGCTTCAAGAAATTGAACAAGCCCCTGATGAGTTAGTAAAAGCCATGCTAAATTTCTTGCATCGAGTTAAGGCTGCACGTCAGAATCATCCATTAGCCAAGTTCGCAGGAATTCTTAACGATTTGGAAGCAGAAGAATTACAGCAAGTTATCACAGCAGACTGTCGGCAGGTTGATGTGAATGAATGGTGAAATTGCGTTGGATACATCAATAGCAATTCGCTTTTTGAATGGAGACGCAACAATCGTTGAGCGCATACTGGCACTTCCTAGAGTCAGCTTACCCACCGTCGTTGTCGGAGAACTTTTGTTTGGAGCTGAGAATTCCGTTCGCTCTCTGCAAAACATGCAACTTTATTTGGAATTTATTGAAACCTGTTCAGTTGCGCCGATGGGACGAGAAACCGCTGTTTCTTATGCGCAAACCCGACTTGCCTTGAAGCGAAAGGAACGGCCTTTGCCGATGAATGATGTTTGGATTTCGGCTCAATGTTTGGCTCAAGGGTGGACTTTAGCGACAAACGACACGGACTTTGAGCATGTGGATGGATTGACACTAGCAAAGTGGTAGTTTGCACCTGATTGAATGCCAGTGATTGGTGACAGTTGTGTTGTTCAAAGAGACAAACTATGGATGTGATGCGATCGCCCCAAACCCCGACTTCAATGCCTCCAAATGTTGTTCCTGCTGTTGGACGGGGAGATGTGCGGCAGGCGGGCATTAACCCCAACCACTGGTATGCCGTTGCTCGTAGCAGTGAAGTGACCAACCAGCCTCATGGAGTGACACTGTGGAACGAACCAATTGTGTTGTTCCGCACCCGCAACCAAACGCTGCATGCGTTGGCCGATCGCTGCCCCCATCGGTATGTCAAACTCAGCCGAGGCGCGGTGGTGGATGACACCCTGGAATGCGCTTACCACGGTTGGCGGGTCGATGCTGCGGGGCAAATCGCGGATATTCCCTACTTGGAATCCCAGCAAAAAGTGCCGAATTGTAAAGTGCGATCGTTCCCAGTGCGAGAGCAGGATGGTTTTATCTGGGTTTTTCCTGGTGATACGGCGCTGGCAACCAGCCGAGAACCCCTGGCGATTCCAGAGTGGACGCACCTTAACTACATCGCTACCGTTTCAGTGATCGACTGCGAAGCCCACTTTTCCTTCCTCATCGAGAACCTGATGGATATGTACCACGGGCACTTGCACCAGGATTACCAGGCCTGGGCCGATCCCAAACTGGAGGTACTGGAAGCGGATGGCGATCGCGTCGATGCTCACTACCAAGCTCAGAGCTATTACCGCATCGACAAGATTTGGTCGATCTCCCAGCTCTTCTTCCCCAGCCTACGTCGCCTCCACCCCGAGCTACTCACCGTCAGCTACCCCTATCCCAATTGGACTTCTACCCTGGGCGACGATTTCAAAATCTACTGTCTCTTCAGCCCAACCCATGCCACCCGCACCCGTGCCTACCTGATCCACTTCACCTCGCTTAATGCCTTCCATCGGCTGCACAAACTCCCCGATGGGTTCCGGCGCTTCGTGAAAGACAGCCTCTTCGGTTCGGCGCAAAAGCTTTTGGATGGCCTGGTGGAGCAGGATGTCGCCATGCTGGAAGACGAGCAAGCCGCCTACCTGAAGCAGCCTACTCCGCCCCGTGAACTGAATCGCGCTCTAATCAGCGTCCAACGTCTGATCCAGCAACAAGCGACTCAGTAAGGTTGATGCTGGTTAAAGCTGAAAGCACTGATACAGCCATAACCCTTAAGGCTAGGACAAAATATTGGACGTTGCTGAATAGTGGTATGAATCGAAACGAAGTTTCGAGCATGTACTACGGTTTTCATACCCAGAATCAGCAGCGCCAAATATTGAACGGTCTTCCCACGAATGCGGGAATCTAGCAGAGCAGTGATTTTTGTATCAGGAGATACTTTAGCGCCGTTCAATGTCTATTACAGCACTCAATCCAAACTCGGGGGTTGCAGAATCACCCCCTCATCAGGACAGCCCAAACTCGCGTAGTGCGGGGACGAAGTTGCGGTTTTCGTGGCTGGGGCGACTGAGCTTGATCAGCGCAAACCGTTGGATTGGGTTTAGGGTTTGCCATTGGTTGAGGGATAGGGTACCGTCGACCTCTTCTAGTTTGGCTTGTACTGTAGGGGGGATTTGGGCGATGTCCATCCAAGGGGGAGCGGGGTCGATGGGGAGTTCTCCAGCGGGGGCTCCGGCGTGCTGGGTGACAAGGGCTTGCAGGTGGTCGTGGTAGTGGGCGATCGCCCCCTCCGTGTTGCAGGGCATATCCACCAACTGCTGCCGTTCCTCGGTCGAAAACTGATTCCAGTGGTGGAGTTTGAGCTTCACACCACAGGTATCGAGCTTGTATCGCACCTGCATGGGGATGCAGCGCAGCGAGGCCACAAAATCGGCTTCAAACTGGAAATAGGTGTCGTTTAGAGCGGTCATGACAAATACTCCTAGCGCGTATGGATTCGCGGCTGACCGGGTGATGGGCTGTCTCCGCTGGCTGTTGTCGCTGGGCATAGCCTCATTATGGTGCTACGCCTTTGAGTAAAACCCAATATAGTTTTGAAAACCGCGCAGCGCGGGGCTTTCAAAACTAATGCGTAAGGCTGTGATCGCTACCCATGAAAGGTCTGAGCCAGAATGCCACCCATCGATACGGGGTTATAGGCATCCTGAGGTTGGTGCTTTGGGTCGTGGGGGGTCAGGGAAACGAGTTGCACCGTGCAGGCTTTGAGTTCGGGCTCTAGGGAAATGGGGCAGGCTTCTGGATGGGTGAGGGCATTCACTTCGGCATCATCGCGCCAGAGGAAGCCCCAGTGCATGGGGATGAAGATGGTGCCGGGGGCGATCGCCGTTGTCACCTTGGCTTTTAGCCGAGCTTTCCCCCGGCGTGATCGCACCTCCACAAAATCACCGTCCTCAATGTCGCGCCGCTTCGCATCCCTGGGATGCACCTCCAGGAATGGGTCTGGATGCATCGCGGCCGTTTTCTTGATACGTCCGGTGCGGGTCAGGGTATGCCAGTGGCCATACAGTCGCCCATTGGTCAGCACCAGGGGATAGTCGGGGTCCGGTGCTTCCGCCAAACCCTGAGCATGGAAAGCGGCAAACCGGGCGCGTCCGTCAGGGGTGGGGAAGCGGTAGTTGGTGTAAAGCCGCTTGTGGGGGGTGTCGTTTTTCTCGGCGTCGGCAAAGGGCTGGACGGGCGTGGTGGGGTGAGGCAAGAAGCGTTCCAAGACATCCCGCACTTCCAACTTCTTTACCGCCGTTTGGGAAGGGGCATGGTCGGGCTGCGGCCACTGCAACGGCCCTTCCTTTTTCAGGGTTTCGTAGGTAATACCCGTTTGGTCGCACAAGCGATCGCGGGTTAGTTCTATAAACTCGGCGCGCACCTCGGCAGACGAGGCAAAGGAAAACTGCGCCTCAAATCCCAGGCGTCGGCCAATATCCGCAAAGATTTCCCAGTCGGCGCGAGCCTCTCCCGGCGGCTGACGAAAGGCTGGGCAGAGGGTCACCGTGCGCTCGGAGTTAGTCATTGTCCCCGTTTTCTCGCCCCACTGAGCTGCAGGCAGTAGCACATGGGCGTAGTGGGCGGTTTCGGTGGGGAAGTAGGCGTCTTGCACGATGGTGAAGGGCGATCGCTCTAGCGCCTTCTTGGTGCGCTCTAGATCGGGCATACTGACGGCGGGGTTCGTCGCCGCCACCCACAGCACATTGACTTCATCCTCCTCTAGCCCCCGAATCATTGCCCAAGCATCCCGCCCAGGGTGAGACGAAATGCTTCCGGCAGGCAGCTCCCAAGCTTGCTCCAGCTCAGCCCGATGATCCGGATTTTTCACCATCCGATAGCCCGGAAGGATATGCGCCAAGCCCCCCGCTTCCCGCCCCCCCATCGCGTTGGGTTGCCCGGTAAGGGAGAAAGGCCCACAGCCTGGCTTACCAATGGTTCCGGTCATCAGGTGCAGGTTGATCAAGGTGCGGACTTTCGCGGTTCCCTCAGACGATTGATTCATGCCCATCGACCACAGGGAAAGGATGCGATCGCTCTTGCCCCAGAGTTTCGCAACGGCTTCTAGCTGATCCAGCCGAATGCCGCAGCGTCTCGCCACCAGCTCCGGTGGATAGGATTGGAACACCGAAACATAATCGGAGAATCCCCGCGTACATTCATCCATGAACAACGCATCGATATGCCCCCAGCGCAGCAGCAAATGGGCAATGCCATGCATCAGGTCAATGTCTGTACCGGGACGGATCGCCAGGTGAATATCAGCGGCTTCGGCGGTGGCCGTGCGGCGCGGATCCACGACCACTACCTTCATTTTGCGATCGCGCTTATGCTGTTTCTCCAAGCGATTGAAGATGATGGGATGGCAGTCGGCGGTGTTGGTGCCAATCAGAAACGCTAGATCGGTTTCCTCTAAGTCGTCGTAGCAACAAGGCGGGCCATCGGAACCCAGACTTTGCATATAGCCCGCCACAGCAGAGGACATGCAGAGACGGGAATTTGCGTCGAAGTTATTCGTGCCCAAGCAGCCTTTGAGTAACTTTTGGGCTGTGTAGTAGTCTTCCGTTTGAAACTGACCAGAACCATACATGCAAACGCTATCGGCTCCCTTCGTCTGGAGTGCCGAGCGAATTTCGTAGGCAATGCGATCGCCCACTTCGTCCCAAGTGGTGCGTCGAAACGGCTCATCCAGGCGATCGCGCATCATGGGGTAGAGCAACCGATCTTTATCCAGCGACTCCATAATCGTCGCGCCTTTGACACAGACCATACCTTTGCTAGAGGGATGGGAGCGATCGCCCCGCACCTTGAAGGCTGGCTTAGAGGCGTTTGACTGGGAAGACGCTTTGGGAGGTGTTGCAACCACTTCTAGGCCACACCCCACTCCGCAATAAGGACAAAGGGTTTTGACAGATTGGGTCATCTAAATGAGCCTCTCAAAAACGGGATAAAGAAGCGTAAATTAAACACCAAAATCACAATCAAGAATCGATGTAAGAAAGGGTTAGGCGGAGCAATACCGCATCATTTTTAAGAACTTGAATTAGGGAGCAGATCGTCCACCGAATGCTGAATTGGGAGACAAAGATTTTTTGGGAAACAACATGAAAAAAAGAATAGGTTGCAGCATAAACTACAACCTATTCTCAAAGCCGAGGAATTCTAGACCTCTTCACCAATGAACTGAGCCGGTGCGACCGATGCGGGAACCGTTTCCTCAGGATGCTCACCTTCGTGGAATTCAGCAAACGATCCTTCGGGCTCGTCTAGGAAGAAGATGCAGAGGAAGGCGACGATCAAACCAGCAACGCCTAACACTTGGAAGAAGCCGGCGTTTACTGCCGCCATGTTGGCAACCCCATCGGCACTAGCGGCCGTAGAGGCATCAACCAGCAGTAGGCGAATCGTCAGGTAGGCCACGGCACCCACGTTGCCATAGGCACCCACGTTCCCAGCAATTTGTCCGGTAATCCGGCGCTTCACCAGCGGAACAATCGCGAACGTCGAACCTTCAGCCGCTTGCACAAAGAAGGAGCAAGCCATCGTCAGCAGCACTGCCGCAGGAAGCCACCAGTTGCCATTCACCTGGCTCATCATCAGGTAGCCAATTCCCATACCAACGGTCAACACAACCATCGTCCACTTCCGGCTACCCAGGCGGTCAGAAATCAAACCACCCCCAGGACGGGACATCAGGTTCATGAACGCGTAGCTTGCAGCAATGGTTCCAGCGGTTGCTTTGTCGAGACCAAAGGTGCCCTCAAAGAAGGACGGCAGCATGGTCACAACGGCCAGTTCCGAACCGAAGTTGACAATGTAGGTCAGGTCAAGGATGGCAACTTGCTTGAACTTGTACCGGTCTTGGGGAGGATAACGCTTTGTGCCATTGAGCAGGTCTTTGTTCACGGCCCAGCAGTTATACGCTTGGAAAAAGAACAGTCCCACAAGAAGGGCGATCGCAATCCACATCCCCGTTGGGGTCAGGAACTCGACCCGGGTCAAACGCCAGGCCAGCACCATCAAGATGGCTGTGAGGGGAATGTTCATGATGATCATGAACCAGAAGTCGCGAACAGACGTAACCTCAATCCCACGGGCACTTTGAGGGCGCTGATAAACCTTGCCAGGAGGCGTGTCTGTCACGTTGAAGTAGTAGAACACGCCATATAGGGCAGCTACAATTCCCGTACCCATGATGGCGGCTCGCCAGTTCAGAATATCGGTCTGGAAGGGAGGAAAGAGCAATACACGGAATCCTTCGGCCTCAGGGAATTGGAAGGCACCGGGCAGGAAGGCCATAGACAGGCCAAAAATTACCATTGTGAAGGCGGAAAAGGCTGAGCCAAAGTTACCCCAGCCGCCATAAATCCCTTCAGCGGTTCCTACCTCCTTGGGCGGGAACCATTCCGCTGTCATGCGGATACCAATCACAAATCCAGCACCCACCAGACCCATCAGCAAGCGGCCAAAGACCAACTGTCCAAAGCTTTGGGCCGTGGCAAAGATGAAGCAAGGAATGGCCGCATAAATCAACAACAACGAGTAGGTCAAGCGAGGACCATACTTGTCCAGCAACATCCCAATGATGATGCGGGCGGGAACCGTGAGGGCAACGTTACAGAGACCGATGGTGCCCAATTGCGCAGGGGAAAGGCCAAACTCCTGCCCGATGGTGGTAGCCAGGGGCGGGAAGTTAAACCAGACCACAAAGGTCAGAAAAAATGCAAACCAGGTGAGGTGCAGAATGCGGTATCTTCCCTGGGTTGCTTTTGTGAACAACTCCGTTAGAAACATTGACGTTCTCTTCCTTGTTTTGTGACTCGATAAACGTGAACAGGTGCGTGCATTCAGACAACAAAAACGAATCGACTTAGACGCTCAATCATTCCGTGGATGAGAGATGGTCTTCACAGCAAGCTTTGGTATATAGGACTTTCTGAAAATTGATATGAAAAGCCCTATGACAACCCGGTAATCGGTTGCCGATGCTCTAGAACTGCGATCGCAAAATCTCGGTAAACTCAGGCGATATGCCGCTCAGAAAACCGAAGCCAGGCAATGGGTGGCGATCTAGAAGCGGTTTTCGTCGCCGCCTCATGGGTTGTATAAATCATGGTTTTCCTCACTAAGAATCGAGACCAAAGCTACGGCTGTAGCTGGCCAACTGAATGAATTGAAATAACTGCAGGTAACGCGGATGCTTGAACTGGCCGTAGACTTAACCGTTCGAACGCGCCGCAAACTTTTCGATTAGAAGCTCCCTTAGAACTGGCTTTAAGTCTTCACAAGGGATGCCTTTCATCACCTTTTCTCCTAACTGAGCGTCTTTACCGACCTTGCCTCCCGTATAGATATCGACGGCTTCGAGGGTTTTGCCGTCCTTGCGAACTTTTGTGCCCATCAAGCCAATGTCGGCAACCTGGGGTTGACCACAGGAGTTGGGGCACCCCGTCCAGTGAATCCGTACCGGGCTTGACAGCGAAAGCTCTGCCTCCAGCTCGCGGATCATGGCAACCGCCCGCTGCTTGGTCTCGATTAGGGCAAAGTTGCAAAACTGGGAGCCGGTGCAGGAAACGAGCGATCGCTCCAGCATGTTGGGCTCTAGCGAAAACCGCTGCAACAACGGTTCTTGCTTGAGCATCGCCACCCGCGAATCGGGGATATGGGGAATAATCACGTTTTGCTCCACCGTCAGGCGAATCTCGCCGCTGCCATAGACATCGGCCAAGCGAGCCAACCCAAACATAGCGTCGGCGGTCAACCGCCCTACAGGGATATGCAGACCGGCATAGTTCAACCCTGGTTGCTGCTGGGGATACAGCCCAATATGGTCGCGCTTATCCCAATCGATCTCATCCTCGGGAGCCGCCGTGAGCAGTGGCTTGCCGTAGGCTTCCGCGACAGCGGCACGGAAACGCCCCATACCCCACTCATCGATCAGCCACATCAGGCGAGATTTCTGACGGTTGGCGCGATCGCCATAATCCCGAAAGACCTCCAGGATGGCCTGCGATAAAGCCACCACATCATCCGTGGGCGGGACCCAGGCATCCAGCGGGATAGCCGCTTCGCAGCGCTTGGCCGAGAAGAAACCGCCAACCAGCACGTTGAAGCCCAGTTCGCCTTCCCGGTAAGCCGGGACAAAGGCAATGTCGTTAATCTCTGCATGGACGGAGTTATCGCGCCCCCCTTCCACCGCAATATTGAACTTACGCGGCAAGTTAGTAAACGCTGCGTTCCCTTCACCATTGTTGGTGATCATGTCTTGCAGCTTGTAGACCAACCCTCTTGTGTCGATCAGCTCGCTGGCATCCAACCCAGCAACCGGAGAACCCGTGATGTTCCGCACGTTATCCATACCCGATTGCATCGAGGTCACCCCAACCCCATGAAGGCGTTCAAAAATATCAGGGATATCTTCAAGCCAAATGCCCCGAAGCTGAATGTTCTGACGCGTCGTGATGTCAGCGCTACCTGCGTCTCCATAGCGCTGCACAACTTCTGCCAAAACCCGCATTTTCTGACCCGAGAGGATACCGTTGGGGGTACGCAACCGCAGCATAAATTGACCGGGCGTTACCGGACGAAAGAAGATGCCGAGCCACTTGAGCCGTTGGGTCAGGTCGGTTTCATCAACGGATTCCCAACCCATTTCAGCAAAGCGCTGGAGTTCTTCTTTGACGGCCAGCCCATCTTTTTCGGCTTTGAATCGCTCGAATTTATTCAGCTTTCCAGTTGCTTTGGGTGCTGTACCAACCACAGTGTTTCCTCAACTTCGTTTGCACACTTATTCGACATTCGAGCCAATGTCTGCCGATTTTTTAGAATCCTTTATTAATGGAAGTTAGATGCCGAACAAGCGATGTCCTCCTACCGAACAGCATCGAACATAGAGAACTGCTTTAGCTTCTATCAACTTGTGCCTAAGTTAAGGATTTAATAGATGTCATTATGTATCTCAAGAAACAAAACAAAACTTGATGTGCAAAACATGCATGGGTTCAATGCAGATTTTGAATTTCGCCCCAAAAATTCACTACTCTCGCGCTTCCCAAGCATGAGCCTTGCGTGAAAACCTGGCTTGAGACAATGAGTCGTCCGTGAAATTCATTAATCGGCTTGCTGGGGAATCAAAGCAAAAGCCCCAGAGGAGGTCAGTACTCTCTCTGGGGCTTTTGCTTTTTTTGCTGCTCTTAACGACTCAGGTGTTGTACGAGCGGCAAGAATGTAGGCAACAACGATGCCTGACCAAGTAACAACGTTGGGTAGGCTACCTGGCCATAGTTTTTACCGGGAATCAATGGAAAGATTGGGGCAGGGCTAAGGCTATGCCAGGTTGCTCCAGCCGCCTGGGCGATCGCCCAAACCGCCGCAATATCCCAGATTTTCGGGGTAGCCTCAACACCCCCCAAAGCAATGCCGCTAGCAACGGTCAGCAGGTTATAGGTGGCGATGCCAAGCATTCGGACCTTGCAGGGAAAACCATCCTGTTTGAGAACGGAGATGCTGCGGGCGCAGAGATTAAAAAGATGATTGCTCGACGGTTGGTCTGTACTAGGGGCGATCGCCTGTCCATTCCGAAAGGCTCCCGTGGGGCCACTCAGCCCTGACTTGCCATACCAATAGCCATAGAACTGCATCTGGACGGGCGGCACCGCAACATAGCCAAACACCGGGGTTCCCTGATAGAGCAGCCCCAGGGAAATTCCCCACAGGGGAATGCCTCGAGTGAAGTTGGTGGTGCCATCGATGGGATCAATAATCCAGCACCAATCATTGTCAGGGAACACATGGGTGGTTTCTTCACTGAGAACACCGTGGTCTGGAAAGGACTGGGCGATCGCATCCCGCAAGGCTCCATCCGCCCACTGATCCGCCCGAGTGACCAAGCTACCATCCGCTTTTTCGATGGCCTGTACTTGCCCAAACTCTTGTAGCAGTTTTTCCCCAACGGTCGTGGTGGTGGTGTGGCAAAACGCCAGAACCGTATCCCAAAACTCCTGATTCACGGGCAATTTTTGCGTCCTCTATAGTTTTACGTTCCCTTACGGCTTTGCAGCAACGCTCAGACCAACGCCGCAATTGAACAGTGAAACGCTCAGTTCCACTCCATTTCACCCAACAGTGTTGTCCGTCTCAAGGTTATCTATACCAAAATCCAAAATTGCCTTATCCATCCATATCGCTTTCTAAAGCAGCGGCGATCGCATCTTTCGCGTTTGCTTGGAACTCTTGAATGTTGACCCGACCCAGCAGGACAACGGCGATCGCCATACCGACGGCCTGGGTGACAAACACTAGCGCATAGGCTGGGAGATATTGCGCCTCTGCTCCATTGCTGGTACTGAAGGAACCCAGAAAGCCCTTCCCCAGATCGAGCAGGCCACCCCCGAGAACGGTAGCGCTGCCCCGAGCGATCGCCTGTGCCAATCCCCAGGCTCCGATGAAGGTGCCCGCGGTTTCCGCCACCGTCAAGTCGAGCATCAGAAGGATGGCTCCGGTGGTCAGCACGCCAGCGGCGATTCCAAAGGCAAACACCGCTGCCATAAGTAGGGCAGGTGTTCCGGTGATACCCGACAGGCTAATGCAGATGAGGCAGAATGCGGCCCACACGCAGCCCACACGGACGGTGCGCTTTTTACCCAGGCGGGGAACAACCAAAAAGCCCGTAAGCACAATCCCCACCAAAGTTCCCATACCAAATGCGGCATTGAGCTGAGTGGTTTCCGAAATCAACATGCCAAACACCTCGCCGCCATAGGGTTCGAGGATGGCATCTTGCATAAATAGGCTGAGGCTTAGCACCAGTAGGAAGACGAAAAACAATCCTGTCTGGCGGCTAGCAGTGAGGATGCGGAGTGCTCGTCCCAGGGTCAACCCATCTTCGCGATCGCGCAAGGATGACCGCTGAGTCAGGTAGGAATATTTCTTTTCGATGCCAAAGGTACTGGCGATCGCTAGTCCGCAGACTATCAACGGGGCAATAATAAACAGTCGATTGATGGACGCTTGGATGGCGGCGATCGATGAATCCAGTTCCAACGAGCGCAAGACTGCCACCGTAATACCGACCCCAGTGATGATGCCGATCATCAGCATGGCCCAGCCAATGCCAATGAGGCGCGATCGCGACTGCTCATCCGACACATCCACCAACAACGCGGTAAAGGGGGTGGAGGTGGCGCTCAACGCCAACCCGTAGATGGCAAACACCAACGCCAATAAGGCAACCCAAGGATAGATTTGGGGTCCCCAGCCTAGCGCAGCCATGCGATTGCTCAGTTGCCATACCACTTGGACGGCCACAAAGGCGGAGATCGCCATCGAAACAATGCCTACCCAGATATAACCGCTGCGATGGTAGCCAAACAAGGGTTTGGAATCTGACAACTGCCCAAACCAAACCCGCGCTGGAGCCATAAACTGATGGACGGCGATCGTCCCCGCTGCAACCAAGGCAGGAACCTGTAGCTCATCAATCATCACCCGGTTCAACACGCCCAGGGTCAACACCGACATAATCCCCAGACCCATGTTGAACACCCCCAACCGCATCATCGTAAGTACGCCAATGCGGGGCACCGTCACTTCGCCAGATGCTTCCCCTTGAGAAGATGAATCCGATGAAATGTTTAGAAACTCTCCTTCCGTCATCGTTTCCCTCTTATCTATTTCATGCGGTTGATTTCGTCCAAACAACTTCGCCCCAAGCGAGCAGCGGGGTCAAACAACCGCCCTTCCTTTGAGTATATAGACAGGGCTTACGCATTTCATTGATTTTGTGGTCGTGATCGGAGCAGTCAGTCCCTGAGCCACCAACATTTCAACAGTTAATATTCAGATTCGGTTGAATAGCCATAAAACCCAAATATGGTTTGCGCACGCCGCTGAGCGGCGTGCGCAAACCATTTAGGTTCTTTAACCGATTTAATATGAGGATCAGGGGGATGGCGTTGGCCTAGGAAGCGGCGGAAATTCGGATAGCCCAGCAGTGCTGACAACAACTCGGTTTCTTCCCTGCGATTTTGCTCGCAGCAAGTTATGGTCAGCCCGCTCCAACAGGCTAATGCCCTTTGAGTCATCGATGGCTGCAAGGCTCCCCACCCCCGCACTGATCGTAATGTTTAGCTCAAGGGACTCATTGATCATGAATGGTTGACTGCCAATAAGCAGGCGCAGGCGGTTGGCAATAATTGTTGCCTCATCCAGATCCGTATCGCTAAGGAGAATGACAAATTCTTCTCCCCCATAGCGAAAGGGAGTGTCGTAGAAGCGCAGGTTATGCCGGAGGCGGGCTGAAATCAGCTGGAGGACGCGATCGCCCACCCGATGCCCATAGGTATCGTTGATGCGCTTGAAAAAATCCACATCCATTATGATCAGGCTGATGGGAAGATGGCGCGTTTGACTATTTTCAATCTGGCGCGGCAATTCCCATTCAAAGGCACGACGGTTATTCAACTCGGTGAGCGGATCCACAAGGGCGATCGCCGACAAGATGTCATTGGTGCGCATCAGCTCCCGATGGTTACGAACTTGCCGTACGCCGATATTTAAGTAGGTTTGCAAACGCTTTTGGGTTAATTGCTCTGGGAGGAAAGCATCTGGCCTTATCGGCTCGACAAGGCGATTACCAATATGCTGGAAATCAAGCGTCAGGTAAGCATCGGTTCCCATCTCCAATGCCTGGATCTCCCACTGCATGGCATCCACCGCCATCTCTGGATGGTTGCATCCAGATTCTTCCTTCGACGCGATCGTAATGCAGTAGATCCAAGCTAAATGGCTTTGGGATTTAATCTGTTGGCACAAATCCAAACTACCAGGTTGCCGTGCTTGTATTACAAGCACATCCGGCTGCTGCGCCTGCACGATAGACATGGCTTCACGAGGAGCAGATACACCCTCAACCACAAACGTCGAAAGCTGTCGAATAAACCCCGCAAACGTTTCAATAAAGGAACGGCTACCAACGAGCAAAATTGAAGCATCCATCGAAGTTGATAAAAACCTCTGAAAAAAGGGTATTTTGCTGAAAAAGTATTTATAAAGAGGGGAAAGAATGATTCAGGGAACATCTTAGGACGACTGGTTTATGAACCTGTATAACGCTTGTGACCTAATGCTCACACAGCAGTGACACAGAAATAGGGAGCAAAAAATCGTATACAAGTTCAGAAAAATCACCCATTGGGGATGTCCGAGCATTCCATGACTCAGATAGATGCTGTATTGCTCAAAGCCTACGCCGATTAGACATAACCGAGGTTTCTGGTGAAATCCATCGTCGCTGGCTTTGGAGAGGGCTAGTATACTCCACCACATGCTGGGGACAGGAATTTTAGCTACAAATCTTTAACCAAGATTTCCGGAGTATCGGGCATCGCATCATAATTTGGGAGGTTGCTCCATGCCCTGGTCAGATATGAAGAACTTACAGACTTAGCTGATGATGTGGTCGCGACGCGGCCACATCATCAGCCCATTCACCCAAAGCTGAGACAAATCTTGCGGAGCATTCTGGCATACCTAGGGCATTGGGTACAGCCAGTGTGTGCCACAGAACTCGGTATCAATCACTTGATATACATATTGGCTTGTTTGATTGTCATCGCTAGATTTTTAAAGGAAGACCTTAGAAGTTTCTCTAGTGTAGCTCTAGTCAGCAGAGAGTATTACCTATACAATTTGACCCTCCAACGGGAAGAGGGCTTAACTTATCGTGCTTGTCATACCCAAGTTTTTCATTCCAGATCTACTCTGGATTTAGGAGGATGCGATCGCCGCCATTGATTGCTATTTTTAACAATTAATATGGGCTGCAGTGCAAACCAACGGCTTCTTTCCTTACCGAGCCATACGTTGGTAAGCGTTGACAGGGCAACTGAATAAAGCCCCGTCGTACAAAGTACCTAATAGGAGGTCAGGTGATGGGCTCTCCCTGTACGATAGTTTCCTAGCTTGGCCGATTGTGCCCACCTCCCCAACCTGTCCAGCGTTTCTCCCTATTCCTTGTTCTATGACTTCTTCCAAAGCTGCTTCCAACCTGCCTCCGGTTCTCGAAGGTACTGAGATCCGGGATACCTTCCTCAACTTTTATGCTGAGCGGGGGCACAAGATTTTGCCCAGCGCCTCCCTGGTGCCAGAAGATCCCACGGTGTTGCTGACCATTGCGGGCATGTTGCAGTTCAAGCCCATCTTTTTGGGGCAGCGCACAGCGGAGGTTCCTCGTGCTACCACCTCCCAGAAATGCATCCGCACCAACGATATCGAGAATGTAGGACGCACCGCACGGCACCATACCTTCTTCGAGATGTTGGGGAATTTCAGCTTTGGGGATTATTTCAAGGAGAAGGCGATCGCCTGGGCTTGGGAACTATCTACCGAGGTGTTCAAGTTGCCTAAGGAGCAGCTGGTGGTGAGTGTGTTTCGTGAAGACGACGAAGCCTTTGCCATTTGGCGCGACCAAATTGGCGTGCCCGTGAAGCGGATCATCCGCATGGATGAAGAGGACAACTTCTGGGTATCAGGTCCCACGGGGCCCTGCGGCCCCTGCTCTGAAATCTACTACGACTTCCATCCTGAGCGGGGTGACGATGGCATTGATCTAGAAGATGACACCCGCTTCATCGAGTTCTACAACCTGGTTTTCATGCAGTACAACCGGGATGCAGAGGAAAACCTGACGCCTCTGGCCGCGCAAAACATTGACACGGGTTTGGGTCTAGAGCGGATGGCGCAAATTCTCCAGCGTAAGCCGAATAACTATGAAACGGATCTAATTTTCCCAATAATCGAAACCGCAGCGGCGATTGCGGGTCTGACCTATGACAAATGCGACGAGGCCCAAAAAGTTTCGTTGAAAGTGATTGGCGATCATGTCCGCTCGGTAATTCACATGATTGCCGACGGAATCACAGCGTCCAACCTAGGGCGGGGCTATGTGCTACGGCGGTTGATCCGACGGGCCGTGCGCCATGGCCGTTTGTTGGGCATCGAAAAGCCCTTCATTCAGCAGGTTGCAGAAACGGCGATCGCCCTTAGCGAGTCAGCCTACCCCAATGTCCGCCAGCGCGCAGCAGCCATCCTTGGTGAGTTGCAGCTAGAGGAATCGCGCTTCCTGGAGACCCTGGATCGGGGCGAAAAGCTACTGGCCGATTTGTTGGCCAAGGTGCCCAAGGGCGGCGAAATTTCTGGGAGAGATGCGTTCAAACTCTACGACACCTATGGGTTCCCGCTGGAGCTGACCCAGGAGATTGCCGAAGAACAAGGGCGCACGGTTGATGTAGAAGGCTTTGAGGTGGCGATGGAAGAGCAACGGGATATGTCCCGTGAAGCCCATGAAACCATCGACCTGACGGTGCAGGGGTCTCTGGATGAGCTAGCAGAAAATCTGCATGAGACAGAGTTCCTGGGCTATGCCGAAGTGGCCAGTTCGGCAGAGGTGGGGCTGCTGCTGGTGGATGGCAAACCCGTAGACAGCGCTGAAGCCGGTACCCAGGTGCAGGTGGTGCTCGACCAGACCCCGTTCTATGCGGAGTCTGGCGGACAGATTGGCGATCGCGGTTACCTCTCGGGCGATCAGGTAGTCGTGCGTATCGAGGATGTACAAAAGGATGGCGTCATCTTCGTTCACTTTGGGCGAGTGGAGCGGGGAACGGTGAAGACGGGCGATCGCCTCTCCGCCCAGATCGACCTGGCTTGTCGCCGCCGTGCCCAGGCCAACCATACCGCGACCCATCTGCTCCAGGCGGCCCTGAAGTCGCTGATCGACGAAAACATCAGCCAGCAAGGATCCCTGGTGGCGTTCGATCGCCTGCGCTTCGACATCAACTTCTCCCGTGCCCTCACGCCAGAGGAGCTAGAACAGATCGAAAAGCAAGTGAACAACTGGATTGCGGAGGCTCACACCGCTCACGTTGCGGTCATGCCTTTGACCGAAGCGAAGGCCAAGGGAGCCACAGCAATGTTTGGCGAAAAGTATGGCGACGAGGTGCGGGTCATCGACTTCCCCGGCGTGTCGATGGAGCTGTGCGGTGGCACCCATGTCCAAAACACTGCCGAAATTGGGCTGTTCAAAATCATTGCTGAAACGGGGGTTGCCGCAGGTATCCGCCGCATTGAAGCGGTCGCCGGGCCTGCGGTGCTGGAGTATCTGAATGTACGCGATAAGGTGGTGCGAGAGTTGGGCGATCGCTTCAAAGCAAAGCCCGAGGAACTCCCTGAGCGCATCACAACCTTGCAAGACGAACTGAAGGCAACCCAGAAGCAACTAGAAGCTGCCAAGGCTGAGCTGACTCTGGCGCAATCGGATCAATTGCTCGACCAAGTAGAAACCATTGGCGACTTCAAGCTTCTGGTCGCAGAGATGCCCGGAGCCGATGCCGACGCCCTCAAAACAGCAGCAGAACGGCTGGCCCAAAAGATTGGGGAAGGAGCTGTTGTCCTTGGTGCATCTCCCGCTCCCGAAAAGGTCAACCTGATTGCAGCCTTTAGCCCAGCGGTGAACAAGAAGGGCATCCAGGCTGGCAAGTTCATAGGGGCGATCGCCAAGCTCTGTGGCGGCGGCGGTGGTGGTCGCCCCAACTTTGCCCAGGCCGGGGGGCGTGATCCCGAAAAACTGCCCGAGGCACTGATCGAAGCTAAACAGCAACTCGCCGGGCAACTGGCGGCTTAACCCACAACAGCAGATTTTGTTCGCAGTGCAGCGTAGCTGTGAGTCTCCAATAGGATGAGAGGATGCGGTGTACCTCCCCATCCCAGGAAATATGGCACCCTGACAACTAACGTCGCGGCTATAAGAGCGACGTTAGAGCGCTGTGCGCGTTGGTTAAGTACGGTTGTGTGGGGCGCGTCGCGCCCCACACAACCCTTTTTTGTACTTGATGCGGTCGCAGACCGCTATAGTTGTCGTGGGCGGAAAATTTGTAGTCTAAGAACTCACAACAGCAGGTTCTGATAATTTCTTTCAAGCAACTCCTTAAGCCCACAGCTTACCTTTATTGGCAACGGTAATTTTACGCTCCTTTTGTGATAGTTTTCTTCATCTTTCAGGCAAATCACCTATCTCTTTTAAGTCAATTATTTCAAGCTAGTGAAATCACCGTTATATTTTTGTTTGCTTTGGGATCAGCAAATAAAAAGATGTCTGAATAAACATTTGGTTACGCCTAACTCCTCATTTTGACTATCAATATATTTGTACTGTTTAATTTTTTCTACACAAGTTTCTGAGAATCAATGTAAGACTGAATTGATAGATCAAGACTTATGTAAGACCCCTATTGATCGTCATGGATTGAAAAGAGAGACGCTAAATATAGGATGAATAGTACCTAGCCTACACAAATAACGTTTGAGCGATCGCCCTCTCACCACAGGCACTCAGCTTATCCGTAGTCAGATATGACTCACCGCATCCAATTTAGATAGCAGAACAGGAATTTGCACTCACTTTTGTACAAATAAACTAAGTACGAGGCAAAAGCTAACTCTTTGCAAACCCCACAGTTTTGTGAGGTTTGGACAGGATCCACATCATGCAAAACCAACAATTTGCTGGGTTTTGCCCTATATTTCCGGAAGCAAAGACGAGGCAAATCTCTTCTAGATAGGACTTACGCATTGGGTACGAAAAACCAAAAATCATCAAATTGCGTAAGTCCTCCTAGATTCAGGAGTAGAGCTGTCTTGCCGAAGCTTTACTCCTGAATCTGGAATGAGTCTAAGTGCTGATAAATTTTTGTGTCAAAAACTCAGAGTAAGTTAATAGTGCAAATGGGAGTCCTTCCTATCCCTTTCCCTAGGTATCTTTCTGTATGTATACATTTCTATATATCGACAACCATTAGGCATCATGCCTTAAACTTCCTCTACCAACTCCAGTAAGTAATGAGTTAAATTGGCGGATAGAAATGCATCGATGACTGGAACCGACCCAACATTGAACAATGAGCTAGGTTGTCAGATAGACAATGAACAAGTAGCTAGAGCCAGGTAGGTATTCAGAAAGCGATAGCTGGAGTCTTCAGGCAAATCGTCATAATCTATGAGTGATTCTTTTTCACCCAAATCATGCCCAGTTGTGCCAGGGGCAGTCGAATCCTCCTCTTCTCTGTCTTTACTGTTTATTGGGTCCTCTTCTCTATTCGTTCAGCCTGTTTTGAACGCTTTGAGAGAAGACAACGTTGCATTTGTCTATGAGTTTGTGATGCCTCCCGCTCTTGCTGGGTCGCAAACAGACACCGCCACCTATGATGCCGTGCTTGTGTTGGATGCATCAAAGACGGATGGCGGATCGGATGTTTTGACACATGCATTGGCCTTTGTGGGTCAGCTCAACAAACTAATTCCGGTTATTTGGGTTGTTGACGATCCCAATGAAAAGATGGCGATCGCGGCTCTCAGTGCAGGGGTATCAGCCTATGTTCGTCAAAAGCATCTATCCAGCTTGCCCATAGTGTTGTCGCGGATTGTGCAAGACAACAGAGTTCGGCAAAGTTATCTTCCCCTGGAAGAAGAACTACCCATGCAACAAGGGGAGCCGCCAGAGCATCTACTCTATGCCATTTTGCAAGCCATGCATCAGACCATCGACTACAGAGTGGTGATGCAAGCAGCGGTCGATGAACTCCACCAGACGTTCGATCTGGATCGCTGTCTGATGTTTACGTTGGAGCCGAACGGGGATCGCCACTTCCGAATCGTCAGCGCGGCTACTCCCGATCGCACTCATATTCTGCAACAAGACACGGTTTGCAATATCCAAACTCCCTACCTCAGGCAACTACAACAGGGAGAGCCTCTCATTTGTCAAGTGGAGAATGATGGGACGTCGGATCTGTTTCAGCAGCGAATGCAGGCATGGCAGGTCAAAACTTGTTTAATCTTGCCGCTGATCTGCCATGGTATGTACTTGGGAGGGCTGGTGTTGCAGACCTGCCGAACCTCGCGACAGTGGAATGCGAACGACCTGAAAGTGCTGAGCCAAGTCAGCGATCAATGTGCGATCGCCCTACGTCAGGCACAGTTGTTTGAACAAACCCAGCGTTGTGCCAAAGAAGACGCCCTCCTCAGCCGCGTGAGCCGTATCCTCAATACCACCCCGGATCTGCCATCTGCCCTCCAAGAGGTTGTGCAACTCGTGGGCGAACAGTTGGGGGGCGATCGCGCCATGCTTTACCAGGCTCGTTCTGATGTGATCCAGATCCAGGCCGAGTGGCGGCGCAATGCCGGGATTCCGTCTCTACAAAACTGTCCAATCACCCCACCAAATTGGATGGAGGCACTCGTCTCAGCCGACAATGGAGGGTCTCCGCCCCTTCCCTGGCAATCGCCAAAGACGATCCAGCCATTGGGGGCTAGCGTGCCCAAATGGATAGAGACCTCTGGAATGGGTGATGTCATCGCGGTTCCCATCTTCATCCGGTCGATCTTCTACGGAGGGCTAGAAATTTATGCCGGCTCAGGAGGACGCGGATCTAATTCATCGTCTAATCCATCGAAAGGGCATCGCTTTACAGAACCAGAGATAGCTTTTCTGCAACGGATTGCTGAGCAGGTAGCGATCATCCTGCACAATGTGGAAGGCTACGAAAATCTTGAACGGATCATTCACGAACGCACCCAACACTTGGAAGCGGAGAAACAGATTTCCGAATCTGCGAACCTGGCCAAGAGTGAATTTCTGGCTCACATGAGCCATGAACTGCGTACCCCACTGACGGGAATCATTGGCTTCTCCAACGTTCTAAGTAGCCAAATGTGCGATTTGCTAACGTCTCAGCAAACGAAGTACCTCGAAGGTATTACCGCCTGTGGGCAACATCTCCTCGACATGATCAATGACTTGCTTGATCTTTCCAAGGTCGAAGCAGGAAAAGAAGAACTGTTGTTGGAACCCGTGGTCATTCAGGAAGTTTGCGATGCTTGTATCAATATGTTTGAAGAGGCGGCTTTTTCCAAGAAGCTGCAGTTGAACTTAGCGATCGAGCCAAATCTTAGCTTCTGCCTTGCCGACAAGCGCCGCATCAAACAAATCCTCTCCAATTTGCTTTCCAATGCTGTCAAATTCACCGAAGTGGGATTCGTGCGCTTGACCGTATCTGAGGTCAACAACCTCTTGCGGTTTGCCGTAGAAGATAGTGGGATTGGTATCTCCAGGGAAGACCAAACCTATTTGTTTCAGCCTTTCCAACAGGTGCAGAACAAAACCCAAAGTATCCAAGGAACAGGACTCGGGCTAACCCTTGCTCGCAAGCTGGCACGCCTGCATGGAGGCGACATTACCCTGACATCAACATTGGATCGAGGCAGCTGCTTTACCTTTTGGCTTCCGCATTCTGCCCCTGTCCCTGCAGCCGGACAATCCAACCTTCCCAATACATTTCCTATCCTGCGATGCAGCCGGGAACGAGATCAGACAGGTTCTTCATAGTCCTTCGGAGACGTTCAAGCAATCAGAACGTATGTAAACCTCGCGTCATTTTGGCTAAATTCGTTGACAGTGTGGTTATGGGGGTGCCCATATAATGCTACGCACTTGAGTAAAACCAAATATTTTTTTTGAAAGCCACGCAGCGCGTGGCTTTCAAAAAAAATATTTATCCCAATCTTAATGCGTAAGGCTATACCGTCAACAGAGTGCATAAGTCCTGACCTTCCCAATCTCATGGGTTACAGAATCCACGGCTAAATTTTTGCTCCACCTTTGGGACGCAATGCTTTACAACTAAACAAAGCAGGTTGTTTAAGGGCAGATGCCATGATGAACGGGACGCAGATGGATGCGATGCAGAGTTTCCACGAATTTTTCGAGCATTGTGTGGGCAACTGGAGTACGGAGCGAACGTACCACTACCTGACCCATCAAGAAGTAGAGCGATCGCACACAGAATTCAATATTTGTCCCCTGTTGTCTGAGCAGAAGGCCAAGGTTCTCAGCGATAATGCTTATCCGCCGGAGCCAAATCTTGATCCCCTACCCGGTTTTCACCTGGCCTTTGAAACGGTTTCGGAGCATGGCGAGAAAGTAGGTCATGCGTTGAACATGCTGTTTGTGACCCAGCGCGAAGAAGCTGGAGCGTTGGTGGGGGATTACTTGCGCGATCGCGCCTACGAAGAATCCAAACCTATGATTGCCCAGTTCCGCTTTACACCGGAGACGCGGGAACTGCTCATGACCACCACCTACACCCGAATCATTTCGGTCGATTCCATTACCCTGGTCAATCCCAGTTTGCGCATCCGCCGCATCCTCAACTATCACCGCCCTGCTGACGGTGAGCCCCTGCGAGATGTTGCCTTAGCGGGTTTTGGTGTGGAACAAAAAGTGGCCTCTGCTTAACCCATACTGTTCTTCCACCGCTCTTGGCTCCCTGGTTTTGTATCCCTGACTTTACCCATGAACAGCTTCGATCTAGCCCGTTATATCGAATCCACCGATGGTATTTCCAAACCCTGGCTACTCGTACAACTCCGTTTGAAAAAGCTAGAAGAACGCCGAGCCGAGATTTCGCCTTCGGAGTACATGAGCGAATTAGAAACCATTCACGCCGATTTGATGAAGCTGGGTGAATGGTGGGTCGGGCGTGAGGCAGAATCATTTGGGGCAGCCCCAAATGATGAATCTTGACGATTTTGCTAACGCATTAGCCATAAAAGCTTCGGTATACCTTCTTGACTGTGACTGACCCATGGGGATTTTAGGCTTTTATCCTATGCAAGTCACATTTTGTACCTGTTCCATGTTGTGACCGCCACCTAGATACAGGAAAAAATCAAGGGGTCTCTGGGTTTCTGTCCTGTACTCCAGTCGATCCCTGAGCTATCGTAGGGGCGATCGCAAGACTGCCAGGAGAAATCTAGTCTACGGATATTCCCGTAACAGCTTCGCGATACAATTTATATTTGGCTGGTATCCCGTGCCCCGTCCGGTGGCTTGCGGCAGCATTCTTCTGTATATCCTCGACAAATAGCCAAACCCATGATCCACGAAGTATTCATGCCTGCACTCAGTTCTACGATGACTGAGGGAAAGATTGTGTCCTGGACAAAATCCCCCGGCGACAAGGTTGAAAAGGGTGAAACCGTTGTCGTGGTTGAGTCAGATAAGGCCGATATGGATGTGGAATCCTTCAACGAAGGCTATCTTGCCACTATCATCGTGGAGGCCGGGAACTCCGCTCCCGTGGGTGAGGCGATCGCCTTCGTGGCGGAAACGGAAGCTGAAATCGAAGAAGCCAAGCAAAAAGCGGCCAGCCTTGGCTCCGGTGGCTCGAAGCCCGCCCCAGTCGCGGCAGCTGCGCCTACGGAGTCGGCGATTCCTGATGCGATCGAGGCCGTTCCTGCAGCTAGCAATGGCGCATCCACCAATGGACGCACAGTCGCTTCTCCCCGTGCTCGCAAGCTGGCGAAGGATTTGAAAGTGGATCTGGCCACCATCCAGGGCAGTGGCCCCTATGGACGGATTGTGGCAGAGGATGTGGAACGGGCGGCAGGCAAGACGCCGACTCCCGTGGTCACCCCTGTCGCTGCACCTGCTGTTGCCGCACCCGTTCCGGCTCCTGCTGCAGCTGCTCCGGCTCCGGCCCCAGCACCTGTTGCGCCGGGTCAGATTGCGCCATTCACCACCTTGCAATCGGCGGTGGTGCGGAACATGGCGGCGAGCTTACAGGTTCCTACTTACCGAGTGGGCTACACCATTACCACTGATGCGCTGGATGCTCTCTACAAGCAGATCAAGTCCAAGGGCGTGACGATGACGGCGCTGTTGGCGAAGGCGATCGCCACCGCCCTGAAAAAGCATCCGCTGCTCTATGCCAGCTATACCGAGCAGGGCACCCAGTACAACACCAGCATCAACATTGCTGTGGCGGTGGCAATGGAAGATGGCGGGCTCATCACCCCCGTCCTGCAAAATGCCGACCAGCTTGATATTTACAGCTTGTCTCGCAACTGGAAGGATCTGGTGGCGCGGGCACGCAGCAAGCAACTGCAACCGGATGAATACAGCTCAGGTACCTTCACATTGTCGAATCTGGGTATGTTTGGGGTCGATCGCTTTGATGCAATCCTCCCGCCTGGGCAAGGTTCCATTCTGGCGGTGGGCGCATCCCGTCCCCAGGTGGTAGCTACCGCCGATGGCATGATGGGCGTTCGCACCCAAATGCAGGTCAACATCACCTGCGACCACCGCATCATCTACGGTGCTCATGCAGCAGCCTTCCTCAAGGATCTCGCGAAGCTCATCGAAACGGATGCTCAATCCTTGACGATGTAGGTCATTCCCAAAGTTATTGAGGGGTGTCAGCCACAGCGATGACTGACACCCCTTCTCGATTTTGGTTTTGATACCTTATGGCATCCTGCAAATGCGCTCACAGCATCTTATAAACGAGTCAACCGCCTTGTACAAGATCTTGAACTTCTGAAAGCTCTTGCATCAAATCGGACAAGTTTGCGCCGTTGATGAACATTTGTGCGTTGGGATAGGTTTCCATCAGTTCGAGCAGGGTGATTTGCTGGTCAGCGGCGGCCGATTGGAGGATGGCCGATCGCAAGGCGGGGACACTGCCTTCTCCGGAGGCCGTGTGGACAACATCAACTAGACGAACAAGTAGCTGGTCGCCTTGTGCAGTGCCCAGTGCATTTAGAAACTGAGGATTTAGGGCAACGGGGGAAAGCAGTGTATTTCGAGCAACCGCTGGATCAACCCCAGCTAGCTCCAGGTAAAAGGCGATCGACGGTGGTGGTTCTCCCGTTTCTGCCAAGGTACGAAAATCCTCGACCGGAAAAGCAGCCTGTAAGATGCCGTAGGTCAGCACCACCTCTTCCGCTGCCATCGCGGGCGCTGCCATTACCCCACTGCTCAACAGAACGAGGCCACTGAGCCATCCTAATTGACGCATCACATGGGTTGTGGCTTGGCAAAACGCAGAAATAGAAAGGTTCGTCATTTGCAGTATGGGGAGAAATAAAGGGCTGGGGCAGATTGGGATGACACACCGGGAAGTATGACGCAGTTTATCGGAAGAAGGCTCCCGATTGCACAGAAAGTTTCGTTGAGGTAGTCGTCTCACCCTTACTGAGTCGTTGTTTTGAATGTGCGCCGAATTCATCCGCGCCCATAGAACATGCCCAACGCAAACAAGTTCTATAGCTGAGCACATGGCTCCACTTCAATATGAGCTGTCCTAAGCTATGAAACAGTGGTTTGGAAAGTAGGCGTAAGGTTTCAATGAGGAATCCAGTTGGCTATTTTGAAATTCCTGCGACTGATCTGGATCGCGCCATTGCCTTCTATCAGACGGTTTTCGGCTATGAGTTTGAGCGAGAAGCAGTAGATGGCAATGAGATGGCCTGGTTTCCAATGGTGGAAGATGCTTCAGGCATCAGTGGCGCACTTGCAAAAGGAGATAGCTACAGTCCCTCAACCCAAGGCTCGCGGCTCTACTTCAACACAGAAAACATTGATGACGTTTTGGCCAAGGTGAATGCAAGCGGCGGTAAAACCTTGTATCCCAAAACATCTATCGGAGATCTCGGCTGGGTGGCGGAGTTTGAGTACTCCGAAGGAAACCGCATTGCGCTGCACTCTCAAAAGTCCTAGAGAAAACACGCTCCTTAAAAGGATTCGTTGCAGAATTCTGTATCGGTTATTTGCTTCAAGCCGCTAGCTCCGGTCTATTCTCCATTCATCCGTCATCGGAAAAACGTTGAGCTGGTACGAGTGTGCCTTCGCGCCAGGACTCACGCAGGATGTACTCAATCGTTGCCCGATAGGCTGTTGAGACTGTTTGCCGCCACGAGTCAAAAATCCGTTTTAGGCTCCTCTAAATCCGGTGCTCTGAGAGTGGTGGGCAGTTGGCTACCGAGGGTGAGGCTGCGAGCGGCCATGAAGCTGCTGAGCGCTAGCCACAACAGCGTTGGGCTTTGGTAGTAATAGGCGATCGCCCCCAAAGGCACAAATCCCACCAGGGTTGCAATCAAGGAGGCATTGCGGAGGATATTTCCTGCCGTTAACCCCAGGAAGTAACCGTCGAGCATGTAGGCGATCGATCCAAAGCCCAGCACGGGGATGAGCCAGAACACATTCGCCGTCACGGTATCGATGACCGGGTCGTGGCGGGTCAGCAATCCAAATAGAGGTCGGGGAACAGCGATGAAGAGAGCAGCGATCGCCAATCCCAGCACCAAGCTCGAACTTCCGGCCAGTTGCGTGAGGGCGACGAGCTTCCGCCGTTCGCCCTGTCCCCAGAACAGTCCGGCAAAGTTTTCGGTCGCAAAGGCAATGCCATCGATGAAATAGGCAGCAAAGGTGATGACTTGCAACATCAGAGTATTGGCGGCCAGAGTGACCGTACCCATGATGGAGCTGAGGTTCGTAAACAGCGAAAAGGTGGTGACTAGGGCAAAGGTGCGAATGACGATATTACTGTTGAGCCAGAAGGCCGCTTTGAGCGCTGTTGGTTCCAGCAAACGGGGAGCGATCGCCCGAATTTTTGGCCCATTCCACTCACTAGCGACGAAGACAATGCCTGTCAGCAACATGGCATATTGACTGAGAGCCGTCGCCGCCCCTGCTCCGTAACTGGCCCAACCCAAGCGCACAATCAGCCAGTAATTCAACAAAACATTGGTGCTGTTGTTGACCACGGATAAAACCAGTACTGCGCGACCTCGCCCCCGTCCCAGAAACCAGCCCACCAGTACAAAATCAAGCAACGCGGCGGGTGCACCCCAAATTTGGGCATTGAAGTAGTCTCGCCCTGCTTGCTTCACCTCTGGCGTGGCCTGGAGAATCCAAAAACCCAGTTCCCGCAAAGGTTGTTGCAGTGCCAGAATCAGTAATCCGACGGTGAGGGCGATCGCCCCGTTCCGTAACCCGGTCAACCACACCTCGTCCTCATCACCGCGCCCGACGGCCTGTGCCGTTGTTCCCGTTGTTCCCATCCGCAAAAAAACAAACGTCCAGTACAGGTAGTTGAAGAGAATCGTGGCGAGTGCCACCCCAGCTAGATGGCTAATATCATCCAGATGCCCCAAAAATGCGGTGTCGATTAATCCTGCCAGCGGCACCATCAAGTTTGACAGCACGTTAATAGCAGCCAGGCGAAAGAAGCGATCGCCAAACTCAAACCGTTCTCCCCAAATTGCTCGCAAACCTTTTACCCTGCTTGTGTCGTTTTTCCTCAATAACAGGACTTACTCAAACCTCGCATCATCCTGTCTAAATTCATTGATGGTGTGGGCGCATGCACCCACACCATCAGCCAAATGCGTAAGCCCCCAACAATAATCATCCTTTAGCCACACCATAAGTGAAACGAAGGATTGGAGGCATATTCGCCGTAGCGCTCCAGTGTAGACTGAACTATAGACGTACCAAATGGGCTGAAGGCTTATCCACCCGTTGTTTCACGCAGTGGCTCCATGCCGTCTTGCCCCCACCCTACCGTTGCTATTGTTCCAGATTGCACATCTAACCCGACGGACTTAAGAGGATTTTGAAATGGCGGATATCGTAGATATTGCAGTGGGCGCAGATGCGTTTACAACTCTGGTTGCAGCGGTACAGGCAGCAGGGCTAGTCGAAGCGCTCAAAAGCCCCGGTCCCTTCACGGTATTTGCACCCGTTGACGATGCGTTTAACGCTCTGCCCCCTGGAACTGTGCAAACCCTGGTGCAAAACCCGCCACAGTTGGGACGCATCCTCAAGTTTCATGTGGTGTCTGGCAAATATAGCCGCGCTGACCTTGCCTCAGTCAACAGCCTCACGTCTTTAGAAGGTTCGCCGATTCCAATCAATTGCAATGGCGTGTTTGAAGTGAAGAACGCCACGGTGCTGACGCCGGACATTGAAGCAGACAACGGCATCATCCATGTGATCAACCGCGTCATTTTGATGGGGTAAAGGCGATCGCAGATGCGCACGGACTGAGATGCGTGTAGCTTGGAAACGCAGATGGATGCAGATTGCATTGAACGTTGGATTAGGAAAATCAATGTAGAAAACTTGATTGACGAATTGCCGTAGGGAAGAGGGTTTGGCAGCGTCAATAGACACCATCTAATCTCTCTTATCTGTGTTCATCCGCATTCATCTGCGTTCTAATTTTCCTACTCAACTGTTTGCCACCTGTCTGCAATAGAAATTGCACCAACACTATTTGCAGACCCATCGCCAGAGGGGATGGCGATCGCCCCGTTCGCAAATGCGCCGTGCTTGCTTTTTGAGCCGCTTTAGCTCGTTGTCGGGTAACCCGTAGAGGATATTGCGGCTTTGCCAAACTAACACCCCTAGGGTCATACCGATACATAGGGAGAGAGCAACGGCGGTCCAGGGTTTGAAGGCAAGGGCATAGCGAACGGCGGTCCAGGTGAAGGTGTCGAGCATCAGCTGGATGTCGCGCCGCAATACCCATAACACGGGCGGCAGAAGGAATACCCACAACGCCACAACGGCGAGCCATCGCAGCTTGACCAACGTGGCATGCAATCGCCTCACATATTGTTGGAGTTGGGTATCTTCGATTTCTGAAAACAGGTCAGGCGATCGCCGCCGTTTGACCTGCGCAATCCATTTGGGACGAACTGGAGACATCTTCCTCCCCCTGAAGATGACATTAAACCCGAGACAGCCCTGAACCAGGAACTATCTCGACAATCATTCCCTATTTTCTCGGAGGCGTTACATCTAGACTAAATTTTGCTAAAAGTCCTCACATAGCTGGGATTTTGTATTAGATTTAGATTACGAATTGTAAATATTCACTGCGATTCTGTTAACGTGTAGCGGTTTTTGCCAAGAATCTTTAATCTACTTTTAAACATGCGGGGCGTTTTGCTGGCCGAGCTGTCCGCTCAACCGCTACCGACAGATTCGTTATTCGACTGTTCTCTTTTCTATTCAGGCAACGTTATGTCACTTGTGCGATCGCGTTTCAAATCCTTGTTTCAGGAGATGCTGCGGGGGGTTTTGGTGTTATTGCTGGTCGGGCTGAGTGGGGCGATCGCGCCTGTAGCTCAAGCCTACGATAACCCTGACCTGCTGCCCCAGAATCCGACCAACATCATTGATTTGGCGGATTCCCTTGCAACTGGGCAGGAAGCGAATCTCGATCAACATTTGACTGAGTTTGAAGAAGAAACGGGGTGGAAGCTGCGGGTGCTAACCCAGTACGATCGCACGCCCGGTCGCGCCGTTAAGGAATTTTGGAATCTCGACGAAAAAAGCATGTTACTCGTCGCGGATCCTCGTGGTGGCAATCTACTCAACTTCAGCGTGGGCGATGCCCTCTACGACTTTCTGCCTCGCACGTTCTGGATTGAGTTGCAAACGCGCTATGGCAATCAGTTTTTCGTCCGCGAGAAGGGAGAAGATGGCTCCATTGTGGGGGCACTCACCTCGGTCGAAAACTGCCTGCGTCAGGGAGGCTGTAACGTCGTTCCTGGTCTACCCCGTGAGCAATGGATTTTGACCCTGATTACCTCTGTGATTGGTGGAGTGGTCTGTGGCTTTGCCGCTCAGCCCCGCAAGCCCAACCAACTGATTGCATGGCAATGGGCACTCATCTTTTCGCCGCTTTGGGGCATCTTGTTCATTGCCTTCGGAATTGGCCCTGTTGTTACCCGAACGTCCGATTGGCTCCCCCTCGTCCGCAATATTGCTGGATTTGCAATGGGCGTTTTGGTAGCTTATCTGTCGCCTATGATCAATGATTCCAAGCCATCCGAAAGCTAGCGTCGTTACCGAGAGGGTTCACAAGATTTTTGCATGAGACAGGTGAAACATGTGCAAGTATGATGAGCAATTGGTAACGGGCAAGGCAAATCATCCAAATTTGCATCCCATCTAGCCTGGAAACGGCTGACAGGATGCAGAGGTGGTCATTAATTAGCTCGTTCATAACCTTGTCACAAGGCACATTGAAGGGGATTAACCCTCATCCTACCCACGGGAGTCAGATGAATCATGGAGTGGCACGTCACGGATGCACAAAGTCTGCAAATCATCGATCGCGAAATAGGTGAACATACCTTTTCGCCATCAGAGTATGAAATTGTTCGTCGTGTCGTCTATGCTACTGCTGACTTCGAGTACAAGTCGCTAATCCGCTTCTCTGACAGTGCGCTCCAGGCCGGAGCGGCTGCCCTTGCGGCTCGCAGTACCATTGTGGTGGATGTACCCATGGTGCAGGTCGGCATCACACCCATTACCCAGGGCACCTTCGCGAACCCTGTGTATTGCAGTATGGATGCCCTTACCCGACCCCAGCGGGAGAAAACACGGGTAGCCTGGGGCATCGAAACCTTGGCTCGGCGTTATCCCGAAGCTATCTTCGTGGTCGGGCAAGCGCAGACCGCTCTGACGACACTGGTTGACCTGATCGAAGCGGAAGAAATCAAACCAGCCCTAGTGATTGGCACCCCCGCTGGATTTGTGGGTGTAGATGTTGCTCTGGAGCGTTTGAAGAACTCCCTCATTCCTCACATTCGGATTGAGGGGCGAAAAGGTAGCGCCGTTGTTGCAGCCGCCATCGTTAATGGGCTGGTGGATCTAGCGTGGCAAGCCTATGGCAAGGAAGCCAGCAATGTTCTCTAGAGAAATCTCTAGAGAAACAGGACTTACGCGTTTTGTTGAGGTTATGGCCGCATCGCGGCCATAACCTCAACAGATTCACTGGCGTAGCGCACCATTCACGATTTTTGTTGCAACGGCACAACCTTTTCCCGTTGGGGTTGGGTTGGGGCTGGTGTCGCTTTGCTCTGTTGGTTTTGAACGATCAAAACAGAGCAAGGGGCATGGTGCAGGACATAGTTGCTAACACTCCCCAAGAATACTTCTGCTAAGCCAGAGAATCCGCGCCGTCCCAAAACCAACAGATCAATATCCCAATTACGGGCAATCTCACAAATCATTGGGGCAGGGGAACCGACCAATTGAATAAAGTCGCAAGACACACCCTCGGCTTTGGCTTCCGCAGCAATCCCTTGCAGCATCTCCAGCCCATGATTTTCCAAGGCTTTCCAGTCTTGGCGGAAGCGCTCGACCGTGGTCTCAACGATGAGCGGGGTTCCATATCCCATTAATGTCGGGGGAAAGAGATTGGTCTGATCTTCGCTCGGCAAGATATGCAGCAGCAGCAGGCTCGCTCCCTGCACCCGGGCGATCGCCAGAGCTTCATCAAACACTTCGCGATCGCGCTCCAGATCATCGATGGCTACCAAAAGTTTCTTAAACATGGCACGCGCTTCTCCTGCTGAAAGACTATTGGAAGAGACTGTTGAGAAGATAGAAGGGGGGCTTAGCACCAAGCCCCACGAATGCTCAGATCTCAACAGGGAAAAGGGGAAATTCCCCAAGGCGAGGGCGATCGCCAGCGATTCGTTTAAGAGTGAACCGTTGCGAATTTGCCTCACCCTAATCGTCTCGCTGTGGGGAGATTCACCACAAAACTTGTCTCGAGTCCCTTTTTAATAAAAAACTGTGAGGAACTTGTGAAGACAACCGAGGACAGAACAAAAAATCAAACCCCGCTAAAATCCTTGATTTGGAATGGCGTGGACAATACCCGCACTATCCAAAACTAAGGGTTCTCTGTTTTTTTCCCTGCACTCAGGAAGAACCCTTCAACCCATCAATTTTATAGTTTTGCCAATCCCTTAAAAGCGTTTATTCCTGTGCATAATGCGCGCAGAAATAAACGTCGTAACTAAACGTTCAGACCATCAGAGCTAGTTGACTGACAAAACTCTTGAAAACCTTTGCTTCCCGTAGGTTGGCGTTGAGCGTAGCGAAACCCAACATGAGCGCTGAAACCCTTGATGAAGTTAGGTTTCGTGCCTCAACCCAACCTACAAAAAGAAAGAGGTTTCAGTCAATCAGACGTTAGAGTGCATCTACCACAAACCAGGGATGGGTTCAGGTGCGGGCTCAACCATAGCTGGTTCAGCTTCCGTCGTAGCAGTAACACTAGCCGGACGGTCAAAGTCGATCACGGGGCGATCGTAATCGGGCACTGTCCGCCGCTCAATAATCGTGACGGTTTCAGATTCACTGTATTGAGCGCTGCCAACGCGATAGGCTTCACAATCGTCGTATACAACCTCTTCGCCAACTTCCATAAAGGCTTCATCACCCTCAGTGTAAAGAGCAAGGGTGCCATCGCTATAGGCTGCACCCGAAGCCGTCTGGATCGCAGGCAAGGTGTATAGCTCATCGTCATCGGGCATGGCGACAATAGCGTAGCCATCGTAAAACTCAGCCCGGAAAATATCTCCATCATCACAAAGGTAGCGAGCCGTTGTGACAACGCTTTCTTGCGCTTTGGCAGCTTGGGTTGGGGCGATCGCCAACAAGGCCAGAAGAGCAAGACTTGCAGATGCGAATGAATGTTTCATTGGTGTTTAATCCTACGAAGGTAATTTACAAAAAACCCAAAGCGATGGGCATTTGAGTAGACGAGATAAAAGTCTAGCTTTTTCAGTGGAAATACTGGCAGGGAACCCTTCAGAAAAAGCTGGAATTTTCGGTGGAAATGCTGATAGAGAACAAGCTAATAAGTGTGTCTATCAAACTTCCACAAATCTTGTCGAGTTTTCATTCCCTATCTTGCTCAATCTTTTGGAATTGTCAAGTCGCTAGATTCGGGGTTGGGAAGCTGAAATTAATTAGTCGACAACTGTTAAGTGGAAATCCTAAGACAGAAGTCCTAAGATATTTTTCATCCAGTTAGGATTCTATTAAAAAGCACACCTATGTCATCCTTAAGATCAGAATTTCAAACAAGGGACAATTCATTATATTTTCTAGTATTTCCATCCTGAATGCAGGATACGATTGTCGATCGCATAGAGCTTATCAATAAGCTCAAACTGCTATGGAATTTTCTCAAGTGCGATCGCCCTATCACTGTCTCGAGGATGAATATGTAGTTAGAGAACACCACATCGTCCTGGAACGTAATTTGACAGCCAGACAAAGCGTGGATAAATATGAAGATGATTTAAATATAAGATAATACAAATATTGACCAACTACTATCTTCAATTCTTTACAGTTCCATACGCTCAAAGCAAGGTGCAGACAAAAATCTGAGGGATTGACAAAAAATACATAAACAAAACTTCTTTAAATTGGTAAGAAATATTTTTTCGTTAGTTTTATCCATAGAAATTCCCATATTCTTTTAGTAGGTCAATCCTCCATATTATTGAACAGAATGAGAACATGTTCTGATGGGGGAGCCGATAGATAGTTGTGTCAAAGGACTATGGTAATCTCCTCAATTATTACCACAGTGCCTTGTAGGCGCTTGGTGTTTTAATACACTCCAGCGCACTATTTTTTCACAGCAAATTCTAAGAGAAATTTAGAGCATAGGGTTTTTCATCTATCTCGAATGGGTTTATCCATTCAGCTTTCCTGGATTCCATCGAACGCAGGGATGACGGGTTCCTAAATTATCCTGCTCCAAATGGCTAAAGCTTTGGGAGAACTGTTTATCTATTTGGTTGAGCAGAAATGACAGCAGTAGTTATGAGCAACAAAACATAGATCTGCCAGAAAATAAAAACAGAAACTGGGCGTCATGTGAAAACATTTAACGGTGTTAGAAGCACTAGTTTTCTGAGGGAAAAGGATAAAAAACGATAAATAAAGGAGGTTTGAAAGATGGTTGTTGCTAGAGGATTTAACTTGCCTATTAATGGTTCCGCCGCAGGGTTTGGCCCTCTTGCATTTGCTGCTGGTAATGTTCCAGTAAGAGAGGATACGACTACTACTCATATCACTGTCGGTGGGTTTGAAATTATCTACACCGGAATGGATCTCACCTATGACAGTGATGGAATGTTTGCTTCGGGAGATATAACAGGTTTCCTCGTCAATACTCCAGGCGGGAGTCCGTATTATGAATTGACTAACGCTGATGCAGATGCCGCGCAATTAGCTCCATTGCTTCGAAATGATGATTTTCAAGGTTATGTCAGTTACTTGTTCCGTGGGGATGATATTTCGACGGGTTCCACCCAGGAGGATTATCTAAATGCAGGCTTAGGAAATGATCAGGTTTTTGGTGGCGAAGGCAATGACTCTGTGTTGGGTGAAGAAGACAACGATCGCCTTTCCGGAGAAGAGGGAGATGACCGCATCCTCGGCGGCGAAGGCAACGACCGGATGCTTGGCGGTGATGGTCAGGACAATATGGTTGGTGGGTCAGGGAATGACCGGGGACTGGGCGGCGAAGGCAATGACCGGATCGCTGGCAATGCTGGAACCGAGCGTCTCATCGGC